>CAYQBW010000175.1:5576-6197 GCA_964415725.1 uncultured Planctomycetia bacterium | reverse complement strand
GCGCCCATCTCGGAGGCGCCCCTCCCGGATGAGGCAAAGAAAAACAAGGCAGGGAGAAACAGGGAAGAAGAAGAAGAAAGAGAACATATTCCATCCCTTCTCCCAACCGGCGCGGGCCGGGAGAAATTCCATGACAAGATCGTGAAGCTGAGCATCCGGTGGAGCCCCGGAAGAGGAAGCCCGCCGGAGGAATCCCGGATCCAGGCCATTTCCAATCTTTTCGGCCCCGCCTTCGGGCCCCTCTCCAGGAAAGCCCTGAAAAAACTCCTCCAGGAAATGGGATCTCCCCCGGACTACGGCCTTACCCTCAAAGCCGTCCTGGACCTGTCCGACCAGTGGCTCTTCACGAGAGGCACACAAGGGGAACTCATAGACGCCGGCCTCCTCCTTCCCTTCAAGACCTTCGATCCGAAGAAGGGCGTAGTTGAGAAAAAAACTCCTTGCATGCAGGGGGAAATCACCATTCCGTTTCTCCAGGAGAAAGGCTACACGGCCTTCCGCCTGGACCTCACCCACGCCTCGGACATCTTCTTCATCGCCGTGATGCCGGCGGACATGAAGGAGGCCCGCCGGGGCTGGCCCCGCCTCCTGGGCGAAGGGGAGATCTGGAAGGTCGTGGAC
>CAYQBW010000175.1:1111-5566 GCA_964415725.1 uncultured Planctomycetia bacterium | reverse complement strand
GAAAGAGGCCCCTTGGGAAGACCTGGACCTCTATTTTCCCAAGTTCGAGATGAAATCCGTGATGCAGGTGGACCTGTGGGTCTCCCCGCCGGGGAAGAAGAAGGCCTTCCTCCCACGCCATGTAAGGATCAGGAACGAAACCAAGGTCAAGGTGGACGAGAACGGGATCGCCGTCCATTCCGGGATGGGCTGGAGCGGCAGGTGCTCCTCGCCAGTTTACAAAAAGGTCGTATTCGACCGCCCCTTCCTCTTCCTCCTCTACCACCGGCGGATGAAGACCCTCCTCCTGCTCGGGGAATTCCTCGGCCCGGGGAAATAGACTCCGAAAAAAATTACCTCTCCCGGGGAGCGGGGAGGGAAAAAAAGGGCCCGGCTCCACCGGGAAGCCGGGCCCCGCGGTTTTTTCTGAACCGGTTCTACGTCAGAGGAACAGATCCAAGACGCCCGTGGGCTTGAAAAGGAAGCCCTGAGGGGTGGCCTTGAAACCCAAGGCCTGGATGTAGACGGGCACCCCCGAGAGTGCGGGATTGTTCGGAATGGAGAAGGGGCTCCAGTTGGGCGGCGTGGGGACGATGGTGAAGGCCCGGATCAAGAAGGATGTCGGGTCCACGGCGATCACCCCGAAGGGGTCGGCCACGTAGGACCCGGGACGGAAGCCCAGGTAGAAGAAGACGGAAAGCCCCATGCTGGGGCTCCCGGGAATCTTGAAGACCGGTTTCATCCCCAGGCCCCAGTTCTTTATGAGTTGGAGCTCGATCACATTGACCTCGTGGACGCCGATGTCGGGGACGGCCATGCCGTCGTTGTCGATGTCCACGACCCGGGCGTTTCCGTAGAAGTCGTTGCGCATCCCGGGAATCCCCATGTGGTAACCCTTCTCGATGCAGGGGGACCCGCTCTTGAGGTGGAAATCCCCTCCGGCGATGTTCACCACCTGGGGATCCACGCTGAGGTTGGACTTGGAAAGGCTCGTCTTGGTCCGGTAGTTGTTCGTCTTGTTCTTGTAGCAGCAGTTGCCCTGGATGACCACCTTGGTGGAGGCCGTGTCGCTCACGATTCCCTCGTTGCAGCCGAGGACGATGTTGTTGCAGATCCAGGCGTTGTCCGCCGACTCCGGTCCTCCGGCCGCCAGGATTCCCAGCTGTTTCCCGTTGTTGATCAGGTTGTTGTAGACGTAGACCTTGCCCTTGTCGAAGACGTTCACGCAGTCGTTCAGGCAGTCCAGGAAGACGTTGTCGTGGATGTAGACGTCGTTGGACTTGTCCCCCCAGAGCGAGATCCCCCGGACGACCTTGCTGAAGACGCAGTTGTGGATATTCACCTTGGAGCAGAAATCGCTCTTCCAGGCCCCGATCTGGATGCCGTATTCCCACCAACCGGGTTTCTGGTTCCCGTTCCGGATGGTGAGGTAGGCGATCTCGATCCTGTTGCCGAACTGCCCCAGCTTGAATCCGCACGAGGCCGGCGTGGACGTGCCGCCCCCAAGGTCGACGATGCAGACCTTGGGGTCCACCCCCAGGAACTTCACGTTCTGGTGGGAGGCCCCGGCGGAAGTTCCGAGCCCGATCGGGAAAACCTCGTTGGTCGTAGCCTTACTGTAGACGCCGGGAAGGATATGGATGACGGCGTTCACCAGGGCAGTTTTGGCGGCCCTGGTGATGGACTTGAAGGGCTTGGTCCGGGTGCCGGGATTGGTGTCGGCCCCCTTGACGGCGTCCACCCAGTAATGGGTGGGAACCTGGGCGGGAAGGGCCCCGAGAAGGGCCGCCGCCGCGAAGACAAGGTGGTATCTCTTCATCGCTTCACTCCTCCTTTACAAGTCTAAAAAATCCCCATATCGATGTTGCTCGGCTTGGAGACGAACTTCGTGTTTACGTAAACTGTCTGGAGGAATACCCGGATGCCGCCGGCAAGGTATGGATCGTTGGGGAAGGTGAGCTTGTAGGTTCCCGTGGGGGATCCGGCGAAGGAGACCGGCAAGAGCGCGCCCGGAGCCAGGAGAAAGGTCCCAAGCCCCGGGAGAGTGAGGCCGGGCACGTCCAGGCCGAAGAAATCGATGGCCATGTAGGCCGCCGGACCTTTGTGGTGGACCGTCACCGTCCCCGCGGGAGCCCAGGTCCCGGACTGCCAGGTCAGGACATCGGAAACCTCGTGACAGCCGATGTCCACCAGGGCGTTCCCGTCCCCGTTGAAATCGAAGACCCTGGCGCCGCCGAAGAGATCGGGGGTCCTGAAGAGGGAAAGATCCCCCATCCAACCCTTGCCGATCAGCGGGGAGGTCGTCTTAAGGCGGAAGTTCCCCTTAGCGGGGTCGACGAAGAGGGGATCGACGGAAACGTTGCTCTTGGAGAGAGAGACCTTGGTCACGTAGTTGGTCTTGTTTCCGAAGGAATCGTTGTTCTCCACAAGGAGCTTGGAGGCCTGGGTGTCGATGACGATTCCCCGATCCGGACTTCCGTAGGCGATGTTGTTCACGAGCCGCCCCTTGGTGGTGGCCCCGTCCTCCAGGATGGCCAGGGTCTTGGCGTTGATGATGGTGTTGTTGTAGATGCTCGACGGGGCCTCGGTGGCGTCTCCGAAGTGGTTGATGGCGTCGTTCATGGTGTTGATGAAAAGGTTGTCGTGGACCAGGTTGTTTCCGCCCGACTTGGACCAGATCACGACGCCGCGGTTGACCTTGTTGAAGATGCATCCCGCAATTTCCACGTCATGGGTGGCGTAATTCCCTCCCGAGGGGGAGCCCAGCCGGACGGCGATGTCCCACCAGCCGGGCGTGGAGAGGCTGTTGGCGACCTGGAGTCCCCAGAGCTTGGAACCCGCCCCCAGGTTGTAGAACCTGACCATGTAGCCGCCCACCTTGCCTTCCCCGTCCAGGACGGTCGCCTGGGGACCGTAAAGTGCGATGATCTTCACCTTGGTCTGGTCGACGGAGCCTCCCCCGATCTTGATGGGGAACTTCTCGCCCGTCTTGCTCGCGCTGTAGACGCCGGGAAGGATGAAAAGGGTGTCTCCCTTGCTGAGGGCGGCCACTCCTTTGGAGATGGACTTGAAGGGCTTGGCGTAGGTGCCGGGATTGGTGTCGCTGCCCTTGGCGGCGTCCACCCAGTAAGTCATCTGGGCGGGAAGGGTCGCCGCCGAAAGGAACAAGGCGAAGGAGAGAAAAATACGCCTGTGAGCAAACATGCTTCTGCCTCCTGGGGAAAAAAGTCTTTAAAGACCAGAGGGAGCATTCCAGGGGGGGGCGTGAAAGGAAGGAAGGCTCCCAGACAGATTGTCCACCCTACCCCAATTCCCCGGTTTTTCCAGGCCGGCAGGATGGGACCACACTTCGTGTATCAACCTGAGACAAAAATAGCCCGAAACCGCAGGAGGGCCCGACGGCCTTTATGGGTGCTCAGGAAACCCTAACGTCGCCCCCAAAAGCATGACCTTTTCCCTGAGGCTCCTTGAACCCCAGGAGGGGCCTCGAGAATCCGCCTACTTCAAACCCAGGAGCCACCTCTTCACGTCCTCTTCGGTTGGGGGGGTCGCGATCCGGTCCTTCACGAGGGTCTTCCTCAGCTCCTCGACGGTTCGAACCAGCTTGAGATGGGGTCTTATGACATCGAGGAAGAAATCGTAGTTGTAATGGCTGTAACCGTAATTCACTCCCGCAAGGGAGAGGTAGCGGACCCTTTTCCGAACCACATCCTTCAGGGAATCGACCGTCCGATCGTGGTAGATGAAGAACTGGCCGCCATTCCCCCAGGTCTCGCTGGGGTTGACCTGGACCATCATGTTCCGCGCCCCCATCGCCCTGAAGGCGTCGACCTGCTTGGTGTTCAAATAATGGCTGAGGATCGTCCCGGGGAAACGGCCCAGGAGCCACTTGTGGAAGACCTGGGGACGGCGCCAGATGCCGCCTATCGAATCGACATACACAAGGACGGCTGGATTCACCTCCCGGCAGGCCTCCAAGAAGGCCTCCACTTCCCCGGCCATCTCGGGATTGCGCTTGTAGGCCCCGAACCACTCGATGCTCAACTTGATGACATCGGGCCTCGATTTCGGAGGGACGCTCTCCCCGATCCAGGTCTCCAGCCATTTCTTGAAATGGGCCTTGTCCCTCTTCTTCGGAAGGCCCGTGGGCTCCACGCCGGCCAGGAACCCTTTCTGGTGGGCGTAAGCCACGGTCTTGAAGAAGAAATCGGAAAGTTTCGGATTCAGCCCCTGGAAATCGAAGAGGTGGCCCTCGGCCGTGCGCAAGTCGTCGCCCAGGCAGAAAAGATTGAAGGCCCCCAACCGGGCGGCCTCGTCGACCCAGCGCTTCGTCCGCCGGAATTCCCAGACGAAATACTCGTAATGGGGATAGAGCATGAAGACGTGACTTCGCCCCTTGGTAAGGTAGAGCTCGTTCAGCTTCCTGAAGACCTCGGGCGTGGCGGCGTCGGCCCAGACCTCGAACTCCGAGAGGAC
>CAYQBW010000175.1:0-1101 GCA_964415725.1 uncultured Planctomycetia bacterium | reverse complement strand
CCTTTCCCTTCGCCTGGGGCCTCCCTTGGCCCGCCAGGGCCAGAATCGGAAGAAGGAGACCGCCCGCGCTCCGCTTCACGGCCTTGTTCCTCCTTTTTTCGAACCCCGCGTGCTCATGAACGCCGCAAAACGGGCCGGCGGAACTCTTCAGGCGCGGACCGCCCGGAGCACGCGGACCATCTTCCGGAAGAAGAGCTTCTCCCCGGCGGGCTCGAAGCCCGCCTCCTTCAGGATGGCCTTCCAGTCCCTCTCGATGAAGTCGAAGGCGTAGGGGCACTCCATCCGCTTGAAGGCCGTCCGGTGGAACCAGGGAAGCTCGGAGAGGGTGAACTCGTTGTAATCCAAAAGAAAGAAACTCCCCCCCGGACGCAGGTGGGTCCGGACGTTCTCCAGGACCACGGGCCGGACCTTGTGGGGAAAGCCGTGGAGCACGAAGGAGATCAGCACCTTGTCGAACCTCTCGCCCAGGTCGAAGGGAACGTCGATCCTCTGCTCCCGGATCTCCACGTTGGGGACGCCGGCGAACCGTTTCCGGAAAGCCGCCATCATCTCCTCGCCGATGTCGAGGCCGAGAATTCTCCCCTCCGGCCCGACCCACCGGGCCAGGATCGCGTCGTTCCTCCCCGTCCCGGCGCCCAGATCCAGGATCCTCTCCCCGGGCTTCACATCCATGAATCCCAGGGCCTTCCTGAGGAAGAAGGGGTAATACCCCAGGGTCATGAGGTTCATGAGGAAGTCGTAGTGCCGGGCCAGGAAGCCCCGGACCTCAACCTCCGAGTCGGGGTAGATCCGGGGCTTCTCCTTTTTCGCCCTTTCCTTCACCGCGCCCATTGGATCTCCACCTCGGCCGGGCCCGGAGGCAGGACGATCCGCCGGTAGAGAAGCGCCTTGGTGTCGGGCCTGCGGGCCTCTTCCACCTCCAGGGCCTTCCCCGCCCCGTCCCGGACCGACCGGACCTCCAGGGAGGAGGGAAGCCAGACCTGGCAACCTGCCGGGGCCTTGGGCGCCTTGGTGACCACCAGGACGCAACCCTTCCCCGAGGGCTTCACCCGGTAGGAGAGCTCGCCCCACCAGGTGGGGGCCCCCTGGATCCCGAAGCCT
>CAYQBW010000174.1:0-6201 GCA_964415725.1 uncultured Planctomycetia bacterium | reverse complement strand
CCGCCGGGGGGGGCGCCACGGGACGGGTCCACCAGGGCGGCTCAGGCGGCGCCGGGGGAGGAGGAAGGACCCAGTCGTCCGTCTCCGGGGCGGGATCCCTTCCACGGAGCCAGCCCAGGCGGGCCCCCTTTTCCTTTCCCGTGAGAAAGGCGGTCATCCGCTGGAGCAGCAAGGCCGCGTTCCTGGGAAGGGCGCCGTTCCCGGCGGGCCGGAGGCCGAGCCCAAGGGCCAGCACCCTTCCCCTGCCGGGCCGCCAGAGGTCGAGGACCCGGACGGGAAGGTCCCGGGCGACCCCTTCCTTCACGCGGAAGATACGCCCCAGAGGAATCCCCATCCGGGGCTCGGCCTTCCTCCACCCGGCGATCTCCAGGTCCACCAGGCTGCCCCCTCCCAGGAGGTATTCCTTCCCGCCGGGCCTCCAGGGCTGGAGACCCTGGAAAAGAGGGAGATTCTCCCGGGCGGGAAGGGCCTGGAGTCCCCAGAGGTAGGTACCCTGGACGGCCTGGTCCGTGACGCCGTGCCGGAAGAGATAGACCGCGTCGGGCCCCCGCTTCTCGAATCCCAGGGCCTCCACCCAGGCCGGGGCGTAGCCGAGAAGGAGGAGGCTCCCTCCCTCTTTCACCCACCGGGCAAGAGCCCGGCAGACTCCCTGGTCCAGGGCCCGGGGCGGGAAGGCCCGGGAGCGAAGGTCCAGAACGGCCAGGTCGATCCCCTGGAGGGCGGACCAGCCCTTGTCGGCCGGGCCCGGCCAGGGGAGGGAGAAGACCTTGTGGCGCGTCGCAAGTGCGGCCCGGACCGCCCGGGGCCCGGGGTGGCGCAAAGGAGGCGCCTTCCTGGAAGGCGGGGGTGAGGCGCACCCTCCCAGGAGGAGAAGAAAGAGGAAAAACCGCAGAGTCCAGGTTCCTGGGGGTCCCATGCCCCCATAGTGGCGTTCCTCCCTTCCCGAGGGAAGGGAACTCTCCCGCCGGGAAGACCGAAGATGAGAGACAGGCCCCGGCCCGGGCGGTGGACGGAAGCACGCGAATCAGAGACAATCCCGGCCTTCCCTGCATGCGCGCGCCCGTAGCTCAGTTGGACAGAGCGGCGGACTTCTAATCCGCGGGTCGGGGGTTCGAATCCCTCCGGGCGTGCCAGCTCTAAGCCCTTGGTTTCCATGTAGGGGACGCCCGAGGGACGGCGCGGAAGCGCCGGCCCGACGGTCGTCCCGCGATTCCCCAAGGCGCCGGGAGATTCCCCACCCCAGGAACCATCCCGGGCCGGCGTTCGCCTGCCTCGCTTCGCTCCGCAGGCTCCGGCGGCCCCTACATCCGGTGTAGATATCCCCCCTACCCTCCCCGGGCGACTTCGTCGCGGAGGACGCCGATGAAGGGAAGGTTTCGGTATTTTTCGTTGTAGTCCATGCCGTAGCCCACGACGAACTCGTCGGGGATGATGAATCCCCGGTAGTCGATCTCCAGGTCCACCTCGCGCCTGGCGGGCTTGTCGGTGAGGGTCACGAGGCGGACGGACCTGGGACGCAGGTGCGCGCGGATCCGCTCCAGGAAGCCTTTCATCTGGTTTCCCGTATCCACGATGTCCTCCACGATGAGCAGGTCCTTCCCGGTCACGTCGTTCTTGAGAGGAAGGGTGGTCCGCCCTTCGCCGGTGGAACGGTCCCCCACATAGCTGGAGATGCGGATGGCGTCGAACTCGACGTATTCGTTGTCGATGAGGTAGGCCAGCTCGGAGGAGAACTTCTGGGCGCCCTGGAGGACCGTTACGATCACCAGCCCCCGGGAGTCGCGGTAGTCCTCGGTGATCTGCCTGGCAAGGAAGCGGATCCTCCTTTGGATGATGTCCCCGGGGATGAGGATGTACTTGATCTTCCGCCGGACCCAGTTGAGCTCGATGGAATCGGGGGTCTCCCGGTAGCTTCCGTCACGGACATCGATGGGCTGAGTGAAATCCTTGACCATTCTCCAAGCGCGCCTTTCTTTTCCGCCTTTCCGCAGTCATTCCTTTCCCGGGAGCCCCGCTTCCGCCGCGCCGTGGGGAGAGGGGAGGGAAGGATCGGTCACCATCCCTCCTTTTCGGGGTCCCAGCCGAAGGCCCGGACCATGAGTTCCCTGGGAATCCGGAGAGCCCCCAATCTCAGCCGGATCTCCTCCTCCCCCGCCTCCGGGTGGCGGAGCTTTACCCCTTCCAGGGCCATGGCCCAGGCGGCCCGGTGAAGGGCCTCGATCGCCCCGGCCTTCTCCTGCAGAGACATCCGCCCGAGTCCCTCGATCCAGACCCTCTCTTCATCGGGACGGGTGTCCCGCGCCAGGGGCCTGGGGCCGGGTCTTTGCTTCCCTTGGGGCTCCATGGGCCCATTCTACCACGGTGTCCGCCCCCTTCTCCGGGGGAGCCCTCCCTGCCGGGGGGAAGAGAACAAAGAGGAGAAAGAAAGGAAAGGGTCCCCCCTACCGTTCTCCCCGCCGGGCCCCTATACTTCGCTTTTTGGCTAAATGGCCAAAGATGAGAGGAGGCACGGCCATGGGCTCAACCCTTTCCCCGGCGGAGCGGACCTTCAAAGACTCCTTTTCGCGCTGGCTCCTTCCCCTTCTGGTTCTCCTCCTGGTCCTCCTGGAGACCTTCCTGGGCGGGCCGGAAAAGCCCGAAAGAATTCCCCCCGTGGAGAGAAAAGAGACCTCCACCCTGGGGGTCTGCCCTCCCTTTTACCTTAATGATGAAAAGGGCCGAGTGATCGACCCCCTCCACGGCAAGAACCCCACAGAGCCTTACTCTCCCAGGAAGACCTGCGGGAAATGCCACGACGTGGACAAGATCACCCAGGGCTACCATTTCACCCAGGGAGCCGGGGAGCGGCCCACCCCCGACCAGGCCGCCCGGGTGCTCTGGGCCTCCACGCCCGGGAATTACGGCGGGACCTGGTGCTCCCCGGGCCCCCTCTATCCCTACCTCTCGCCCAAGAAGAACACCGATCCCCACTTGATCGACATGACCTCCTTCTCCTTCATCACCATCGGGTGCGGCCACTGCCACCCGGGAGGCGGGCCCGTGGAGTTCGACCGTGACGGAAAACGCTACGACGCCTGGATGAAGGATCCCAAGAGCGGGTTGAAGCCGGGCGGCCCAAACGGCCTGGACGGCGACTACTTCCACGCCCTGTGGAGCCGGACAGGGGTCCTGGAGCCGGACTGCCTGATCTGCCATCTCCCCGAATACGACATGAAGGCACGAAACGGCCAGCTGGACGCCCTGAACTTCCGGTGGGCCGCCACGGCGGGCGCCCGGCTCGGAACGGTGCTCGGCTCGGTCAAGTCCGGAAAACCCGTGGAGGTCCGTTACAACCCGGCCGTTTTCGGCCCGGACGGCAAGGTCTCCCTCCACATCGTCCGTGAACCCAGGAACAAGGCCTGCCTGGCCTGCCACGCCAAGCCGGGTTGGAAGAAGCGGGGCGCCAATTTCCGGGCCAGGACGGACGTGCACCTCAGGGCCGGCCTCAAGTGCGTGGACTGCCACCCGGCAGGCAGGTCCACCCCCAACCCCCGCATCCGGGGCAAGGAGGTCCACCAGTTCGGAAAGGGAGACGACCCGGGAGGGCACGTGCGGGACGACCTGGACGACACCTGCCTGGACTGTTCCGACTGCCATTCCACGGGCCACCTGGGCGCCCCCATCGCCCGCCACGATTGGCTTCCCCCCCTTCACCTCCAAAAGCTGGCCTGCCAGACCTGCCACATCCCCGAACGGATGGTGAAGGCCGCCCGGGTCCAGGCCGGGGACGTCTTCAACCCGGGCACCAAGATCCCCAAGAAGGGCAAATACCTGTGGACTTTCTACGGGCCGGACATGCGCTACTGGAACCATTACGGCGAGCTGGTCATGGAGGGCTACGACGACAAGCCCACCGACCCCTACCGCCCGGTCCTCGCCCGGTACAAGGGCAGGATCTATCCCGTCAACCGGGTCCACACGGCATGGCCCGCCATCCGGATCCAGGGCAGGAAAGGCCTGATGGAGCCCCGCATGTCGGACATCTACAAGATGTGGGCCGCCCACAAGAAGGATCCTTCCCTTTACCCGGGGCTTTCCAGGATCACCGACGACAACGGCGACGGCGTGATCGAGGTGAACCGGCCCGAGGAGGTGGACGCCCTGATCGGGACGATCACGGCCATGCTGAAGAAGATCGGATATCCCATGGAGAGGAAAAAGGTCGTCTGGGTCATGGACGACCGGGTCTACGAATCGGGGACGAAATACACGACCATCCCCATGCGCCCCTGGGAGGCATCCCCTTACGGAAACGTCCACAAGTACAACCACGACGTGCTGCCCGCCCTTTCGGCTCTCGGCTCGGGAGGGTGCACGGACTGCCACTCCCCCTCCTCCCACGTCTTCTTCGACCCGGTGGTCCGTTATCCCTTCGACGCGGGAGGAAAGCCCGTGACGGAGCCCCAATACAAGATCCTCGGAATCTCGGGTTTCTCCGCCTCCCTCGGGGCCTGGCGCGAGGCGGTGATCAAGCCCGCGGCCGACGGGCTTCTTGCCGCCCTCCTCTGCGTGGCCCTCGTGCTGGCGGGCCTGGCCCTGGTCCGGGTGGGCTTCGAGAAAAGTCCAGTCCCCCCTTTCCTGGTCTTCCTCCCCTGGTTTGCCGGGGCCTTTCTCGGCCTTCTTCTCTTCGGCCTAGCCTTCTTCCCCGGCCTCGAACGCTACATGCTCCCCGGCCGTTTCTGGCTGGACGCCCACCACTTCGGCCTCTCCCTCCTCGCCCTCGCCCTCGGCGGCGCGGCCTGGACCCTCCACCCGGCGAGAAAAGAACAAGGAAAAGGCAGTCCCTTCCTCTCCCTCTTCCTCGTCCTGGCCCTCGCCTCGGGGGCCCTCATCCTCCTCAAGATCCCGGGGCTCTGGCCCCTCACCAGGATCTGCTACACCCTCTTCGACCTCTCCCTGGCCCTGGTTCTCCTTGGCTCCCTTCCCGTGGGCCTGGGACTCGCCGCTTCCTGGACCCGGCGCATGGGAAAAGCCTGACACCCGGGGAGAAAAAGAGTTCCTCTTCAAAAAAGGAAGCCCCCCGGGGGAGGATCAGGGAAAAAGGGGTTCCTACTTTCCCCGGCCTGGTTCTTTCCGGAAGAGGGAAAGGTATTCCCCGTAGCCCTCTTTCTCCAGGTCCTCGGCGGGGACGAAGCGAAGGGCGGCGGAATTGATGCAGTAGCGCAGGCCCGAGGGCTTCGGGCCGTCGGGGAAGACATGGCCCAGGTGGGATCCGGCATAGGCGCTCCGGACCTCGAACACCCCCTCACCCGCGCCGGGCTCGATCCTCTCCACGATGTTCTGGGGTTCCAGGGGGCGGGAAAAACTGGGCCAGCCCGTGCCGGAATCGAACTTGTCCCGGGAGGAGAAGAGGGGCTCCCCGGAGGCCACGTCCACGTAGATCCCCGGCCTCTTCTCGTTCCAGTAGGGATTCCGGAAGGGCGGTTCCGTGGCGCCTTTGCGGGTGACCTGGAACTGGAGAGGGGAAAGGATTTTCTCCAGGTCTTTTTCCGAGAGCCGCCTCCTCGGCCGGGCCCGGCGGGTCCGCTTCCCCCAGAGCCGCGCCAGGTAGGCCTCCCGCCCCGAGCCCGCCCGGTAGGCGCGGTAATGGCCGGGGCTCTTCTCGTAGTAGTCCTGGTGGTAGGCCTCGGCGGGATAGAATTTCTTCGCCGGCAGGATCGGGGTGACGATGGGCTTCCCGAAGACGCCAGAGGCCTGGAATTTCTTCTTCGAGATCCCGGCCAGCCTCCTTTGCTTTTCGTCCAGGTAGAAAACGGCGGAGCGGTATTGCGAGCCCCGGTCCACGAAGGAGCCTCCCGGGTCGGTGGGATCGAACTGGCGCCAGAAGAAGTTCAGGAGGGCGGCGTAGGAGATCTTCCCGGGATCGAAGCGCACCCGCACCGCCTCGAGATGGCCCGTGGTTCCCCTGCAGACCTCGCGGTAGGTGGGATTCTCCGTGACGCCGCCCGTATACCCGGAGACCGCCTCCACCACGCCGTCGAGCCCCTGGAAGGCCGCCTCCATGCACCAGAAGCACCCTCCCGCGAAGAGGGCCGTCTCCAGCTTCACCTCCCCGCCCGGGGCGCTTCCTTCCTTTTTTTCCGAACCGGTGCACATCATGGAAACCAGGAGAACCGCCGCCAATGGAAGAGCTCTCACAGGCCTCTCCTTTCTCTTTTCTTC
>CAYQBW010000173.1:0-6209 GCA_964415725.1 uncultured Planctomycetia bacterium | reverse complement strand
TGGCCTTCGTCAACAGCATCGGCGCCGCGGCGCCGATGCTGTTGACGAAGGCCAGGATGTCCTTCCTCTCCCGGCAAAGTCCCAGGAGAAGCTCCAGGAACTCCGGGCCCGGCTCCCGGACGGGGCGCTTCTCCCAGAGTAGAAGGTGGTCCTCCGTGAAGGGATAGCGGTTGGGCGTAAGCACGGCCCCCTCCCCTTCCCAGAGGGCCTCGTTCTCGATCACCCGGGCCCCCACGTCGGGCCCTGCGGGAGGCGGCGTGCCGCCCCCCGGCCTGCGGGCGGCCCGCCAGGGCGTGAGGAGGAGGGAAATCTCCGTCCCGCAGGCCGGGAGGAGTCTGCGCCGGGCTTCCCACTCCGGGGACCACCAGAGTTTTCTCCCTTCCCGGAAGAACCGGTCGATCCCCCGGGCCAGCTCCCGCGGCGGGGGGCTCACCATTGCTGGATCAGCATGGGGCCCGCCACCTTTTCGGCCGCCTCCCGGCCGAGCAGGACTTCCACCAGGGTCAAGGCCCAGGCGAAGGCCGTCCCCGGCCCCTGGGAGGTGACCAGGTTCCCGTCCCGCACCACGGGACGGGCCGTCCACCCGTCGGCGCCCTGGAGATCCTCCCGGGCGGCGGGATGGCAGGTGAAGGCCCTCCCCCGGATCACGCCGGCCGCCTCCAGGGCCAGGGGGCCGGCGCAGATGGCCGCCACGATCCTTCCTTCTTTGTCCTGTTGGGCCAGGATCTCCCGGACCGCCGGCGAGGCGGCCAGGGCCTTGGCCCCGCCGGAGCCGCCGGGGCATGCCACCAGGTCGTAGGGGCCTTCCCTCTTGGCCTCCTCCAGGCCCTTGTCGGGAACCAGGACCACCCCGCGGGAGCAGGGCACCGGGTCCGGCCCCTCCAGCCCGGCCAGGGTGACCCTGATTCCGGCCCGGCGCATGACATCCACGGGGATGACCGTCTCCATCTCCTCCGCCCCGGGGGCGAGGATGACCAGGGCTTTCTTGGCGTTGGTCGCGGGCATGGCGTCTTCCTCTCCCATGGAAGTTTCAAAAATGCTCCAAAAGGATTTCTTCGAGCCTGCCCCTGTGGGAGGCGGGCTCCTCGTGGCACGCGAGGATCTCCTCGTGGGGCATGGCGGCGACCCTTTCCTTCAACCTTTCCAAGAAGCGGCAGTTGATCTCCGCCGCCTTCTCGATGGGCATGTTTTCGGGGTTGATGTCGATCCCGAACCAGCCCTTGTATCCGCCGGCCCAGAGCGTCCAGAGCAGGGCCTCCGCCGAGGCGGGGTCCACGACCCCGATGTTGTTGTCCTGGTCGAAGTTGCCGTCGGGCTGGCTGTTCCAGTGGGTGTGGCCGAGCCGCCCCTCGTAGAGGCAGAGCGCGTAGGCCTGGGCCGGGACTTCGAAGGACATGCGGGTGTGGCCGATCTCGGGGTTCAAGGTGACCAGGGCGCGGCCCTCCTCCAGGAGCTTGCGGTTCTCCGGGTTCTTGAGGCGGGCCTCGATCCGGGCGGCGGCGAGAAGGCCCTCGGCGGTGTTCCGGTAGATGTTGTTGGCCACGGGCTCGTAGCCCTTGGGCTCGATGGCCACCCGAACGCCCGGCACGGTGTCCATGGCCTCCGCCAGGGCCCCTTCGAAACGGTCCCACATGGCGGCGAAGGGCTTGCCGTAGGGGTAGCGGTAGCCGTCGTTTCCCGGCCAGGAGATGGCCAGGGAGGCGCCGGCCTTCTTCACCATCTCCAGGCCTTTCACGGCGATCCCGACGGCCTTCTCCCTCACCCGGGGATCCGGGTTGGAGAGGGAGCCGAACTCGAAATCCTTTTCGTAGAAATGCGAGAAGGGAACGGCCGCGACTTTCACGCCCGCCTCCTTCTCGAGTCTTTGGAAGAGCGGCAGGGTCTCCTCGTTGAGTTCCGCCGGGTAGTGGGCCTCGATCCCGGTGATCCCGAACTTGGCCAGCTCAGCGGCCTTCTCGATCCGCTCGGGGATGGACATTTCCGGGTGATACCTCTCGTGGAAACGCCCGCCGCCTGGGGCGAAGCACCAGATTCCAATGGATTTGCGGATCTCCAGGTCCCTGGAGAGGTTCTCCAGGAGGGCCTGGGGGGAGACGGCCTTCTTCTGGTTCCTCAAGTCTTCCAATCGATAGGAGGTCATGGTTCAGCCTTTCTCGTGGATCGTCATTGGTGAATGTTCAGGAGCCGGTCCGCGGAGATGTCTTTCAGGACCGTCCGCGAACCGGCCTTGTCGGGCCAGAGGATCTCCACCGAGTCCAGGCGCTTCACCTTTCCCAGGCCGAAGTGGACCAGGAAATCGTTGTCGTGGCCCGCGTGGCCGGCCCCGCCCTGGATCTCCCGGATCCAGCGATGCTTTCCCGCCCGGGCGATCACCCGGGCGCCGATGGCGCAGGTGTTGGCCCTGCCCTTGCCCGCGCCCCGGAGCCGAAGCTCGAGCCAATGGTTTCCCTTGCCGCAACGGTTCCACCAGAGCCCCGTGGCGAGAGGGGATTCCTTCTTCTGTTCCTTCGTGAGCCTCATGTGGGAGCGCCCGCAAAGCAGGTCCAGCCTTCCGTCCCCGTCGAAATCGGCGAGGCTGATTCCGGCGGGGCTCCTCCAGTGGAATCCCACCTTGGAGGTCACTTCCTCGAAGGCCTTTCCGCCCAGGTTGCGGTAGAGCCTCAGGAACTGGTCGTCCGGGTAGTCGCTGGAAGCGATCACCAGGTCCAGCCACCCGTCGTTGTCGTAGTCGAAAAGGGCGGTGTGGATGTCCCCCTGGTTCCAGGTCCGCCCGCGCCTGCGCCGGGGGACCAGGTCGGGCCGCCTCTGGAACTTCCATCCCCCGGCCTTGCCCAGGTTGATGAGAAACATGGAGAGATCCGACGAGGGCCCGGCCCACCAGTGGGTGATCTCCCCGCTGAAGAGGTCCATGTCGCCGTCGTTGTCGATGTCCCCGGCGGAGACGTCGAAGGTGTTTCCGTTGGAGCGGAAGGGTTTCTCGTCGGCCCTGTGGAGCCTCACGCGGACGATCTCCGGGTATCTCCCGTCCCGGATGGCGTCTCCGTCCCAGCCCGTCTCGGCTCCCACCTCGGTGAAGGTGCCGTCTCCGTTGTTCTTCCAGAGCATGTTCCACTGGCGGCCGTAGACGCAGACCAGGATGTCCGTCCAGCCGTCGTTGTTCCAGTCGATCGTAGCCGCCCCGTAAGTGGGCTTGCTGGAGCGGTGCGAGCCGGGCTTGGGGTCGGTCATCATCCCGGCTTCCCTGGTGACGTCCTTGAACCTCCCCCCGCCGAGCCCCTTGTAGAGACGGTCCGGGTAGCACTCCAGGCTCACTCCGTAGGCCTTGTACCAACTGCCCGTAAAGAGATCCAGGATCCCGTCCTTGTCGTAGTCCAGGAAGGCCGCCGCGCAGACCGTGGAGGGCGGGTTTTCCACGCCGCTCTTTTCCAGGATGTGGAAACGGCCCTTGCCGTCGCCCAGCAGGATGCAGGACCGGCGCCCGTCGTCCTTCACGGCCGGCACGGGCCTTCCCCGGGCGTCCAGGACGATCCGGCCTTTTTCCACCTTGGGCCTCTGGAAGTCGCAGTAGACGCCCCAGTAGAGGTCCAACTTGCCGTCGCCGTTCACGTCGCCCGGGAGGACGATGCCCCTCCAGGCCTTGATCTTTTCCGGGATCGCCCCGGGAACTTCCTTGAAGACCCTCTCCCCTTTCTTCTTTCCCGGCCGGTTGAGAAAGACTTGTTTGCGGTCGAGGAGCACGTCGGGCCGTCCGTCGCCGTCGAAATCCGCCCAGACCACCCGCTTGGAGGGCACCTGGGCGATTCCAACCCGGGCGGCGATTTCCCGGAAACAGGTTCCCTTCCCCCCGGCCTGGGAAGGAAGGGCCGGGGCGGCGGCGAGAAGGAGGCCGGCGAAATAGAGGGTGGACTTCATCACGGACCTTTCCTGTCAGGGCCAGAGCCTGGCCGGGTAGACGCCGACGGCGATCTTGTCCAGGATTCCGCGCCTGGCCGTTTCCTTGTCTTCCGGGTAGGTCACGCCGAACCAGGTCTCCTCGGTGGGAAGGATACGGACCCGGGCGGATCCCTCCCGGATCATCCAGTCGATCGCCATGGGGATGAAGAACTCCGCCTTGGGATCCTTGCCCTTTTCGGCGAGGAAGCGCCGGAAGAGCTTCTCGGTCTTTTCGAATACGTCGGGCTGGAACCCCCAGAAATTCATGGAGACCACCTCGGTCCCCTTGAACTCCCGGGTCGTCCCGTCGGGGAGGATGCTCCGGGCGCCGCCGGGGACCTTCTCGATGGCGGTGTGTTCCTCGATGTGGGTGAGAAACATCTCCTCGTCGTGCTCGCAGATCCCGCGGGAGACGGTCCCGTTTTCGGAAAGGGTGTTCTCCAGGCGGAACCCGATCATGGCGTATTCGCCCTCCCCCGGATGCTCCAGGAGGTAGCGCTCCATGATCTCGAAGGAGGACGGCCCGTAGTAGTCGTCGGCGTTGATCACGGCGAAAGGCTCCTTGATCGCCTTCCTGGCGGAAAGCACGGCGTGGGCCGTGCCCCAGGGCTTCTTTCTTTCCGGCGGGGCCTGGAACCCTCCCGTTGCGTCCTCCATCTCCTGGAAGACGTAGTCCGTCTCGATCACTCTCGAGACCTTGTCCCCCACCTTCTCCTTGAAGACGCCGGCGAAGTCGCGGCGGATCACGAAGACCACCTTGCCGTAACCCGCCCGGACGGCGTCGTAGATGGAGTAATCCAGGAGGGTCTCCCCCCCGGGTCCCACGGGATCGACCTGCTTCAATCCGCCGTAACGGCTTCCCATTCCGGCTGCCAGCACGAGGAGGGTGGGTTTCATGGGTCGGTTCGGCTCCTTTCGGGAGGTTGGTTTTCCGTTTCACCCGAGGCCCGGAAGGCCTCCTCCAGTTTTCCCGTCACCCCGGTGGGGATGGTGAGAGAGCGGACGAAAGTCCGCCCGCCCAGGGCCAGGAAGACCAGGGCGATGAAGGCGGGGGTGAAGACCGTCCATCCCGAGGATCCCTCGTCCACCAGGACGAAGACCTTGGGATCGGCGGGATGGACCTTGACGGCGATTACGTCGCCCACCTTGCGCCCCCGCGCCCAGGCCTCCTGGACGGGGATCTCGCGCTTTTCCCCGCCGGGGATTCTTTCCAGGAGAACGTCCCAGTAGGGCCCCTCTCTTTCGGGGGCCAGGGAGAGGATCCTGGCTTTTCCGGGGACCCCGAAGGCCCGGGCCTCTCCCACGGGGAGGCCGCTTTGGACCGTGGAGAACAGGACTACCACCCCGGCCGCGGCCAGGGCCCCCCCGAGAAGGACCAGGATAGGGGAGCGTTTCATGGGAGGCGGGTCGCTCGGAGGAAGGACCAGGTCCGGGTCTTTCCCCCGGGCGGCCCGGATCCTCCGGCCCAGCTCGGCCAGGCAACGGCGGGAAAAGGCGAAGTTCCAGGAGGCGATCCAGGTGCGCCGGCCGTCGGCGTTTCTGAGGGCGGCGTAGTGGACCACGGACCTGGTGAGCAGGCTGATCCTCTTGGGGACGACCTCCACCCTTTCCACCTCCGGGTATTCCATCCGGACCCGGACCCTCCAGTTCCGGACGGTGAAACCCTTCTCATCCATGACCATCCACCGGAAACTCGATGGAATCATTGCGAGGAAGATGAAGCCCATGGCGATGAAGGCCCAGCCGGGAAACCCGGGAACGGCGCCGTTCCAGGCCCACCCGCCCCCCACGAGGAGCAGGCCGAAGGCCAGGTTCAGGAGGGGACCCAGGGGGGAAGTGAAGCAGATCTTCTTCTTCATTTCCGCGCCTTCCTCGCGGCGGCCTCCCTCTTTTCCGCCCTTTCGATGGCCTTCTTCAGGCGCCGGGCTTCGCCTTGCGCCCAGGGCCCGAAGCCGCCGGACTTGCGGTCCTTGAAGGCCTTCCAGAGGACGGTTCGGACGTAGTCGATGAACTGGGACGTGATCTTCAGCCAGCCCGCCTTTCCGTGGACGCCCAGGCCCCGCTCGAGAACGCGCCACTTGTAGTCCACGGCGAGTTCGGTCTCCATGTAGCGGAGCAGGGCCTTTCTGTATTTGCCGTTCTTGTAATGGAAGAGGAAGTGGACGAAGGCCCACCCCTCGGCGTAGACCACGGAGACCATCTCCCGGGCCGTCGGGTCGCCTCCGGCGGCCCGGGAGATGGTCTCCGTGGTCTACGCCGAGGGGTGGGCCTTCGTC
>CAYQBW010000172.1:0-6225 GCA_964415725.1 uncultured Planctomycetia bacterium | reverse complement strand
GGGACGACCGTCGGGACGGCCTGCGGCCGTCCCTCGGGCGTCCCCTACGTTCCCAACGGGACCGGATGGGATATCAACCCTTCGGGGGAAATGGGTCATCGTGCCGGATCCATCGGGTCTTGGGGGCCATATCGCGGGACGGCCGTCGGGACGGCCTGCGGCCGTCCCTCGGGCGTCCCCTACGGCATCCCCTATATTCCATCGTGGGTGTAGGGGCCGCCGGAGGCGCCGTCTTCGGCGCCGAACGTCGGCCCGGGATGGTTCCGGGGGTGGGGAATCATCCCGCTTCTTGGGGGATCGCGGGACGGCCGTCCCTCGGGCGTCCCCTACGGCGTTCCCAACGTCTACGCCAGGGCCTCGAGGAGGGCCTTGAGGAGCTTGTAGAACCTCTGGGTGGAGGGGATGCTCAGCTTCTCGTCGGGCGAGTGGACGGCCTTCATGTCGGGGCCGAAGGAGATCATGTCCATCCCCGGGAAGTGTTCTCCCAGGATGCCGCACTCCAGGCCGGCGTGGATGGCCATGACCTCGGGCTCCTTGCCCGTCACTTCCTTGTGGACTTTCTTGAAGAGCTGGAGCAGGCGGGAGTCCAGGTTGGGCTTCCACCCCGGGTAGGCCGGCTCCAGGGTGACCTTGCCTCCCGCCATCTCCCCCAGTGCCCGGAGCCCGCCCCGGGCGGCCTCGAGGGCGGAGTTCACCGAGGAGCGCGTGCAGTTCACCAAAGAGACCGTGTCTCCCCTGGTTTCGGCCACGCCCAGGTTGTTGGAGGTCTCCACGAGCCCCGTGATGTTCCGGTCCATGGCATACACGCCGGAATGGATCCCCAGTAGAAGCCTGAGGACCGCCTGGCCCGTCTCCTCGGCGAAGGGCTTGGGCGCCTCCCCCTCCGCAGGACTGATTTCCACCTCGAGGCCCGGGTCGGTGGCCCCGAACTCGCCTTTCAGCTCCTCTTCCACGACCCGGGCGGCCTTTTCCGCCTTGGCCTTCCCTCCCGCCGGGAAGGAGACCAGGGCCAGGGCTTCTCTCGGGATGGCGTTCCGCTTGCTCCCGCCCTCCAGGGAGTGAAGGAGAAATCCCCCGGCTTCCCGGCCGGCCCGGTCCAGGACCCGGGCCAGGCATTTCAGGGAGTTGGCCCGGTTCTCCAGGATGTCGATGCCCGAGTGCCCGCCCGTAAGACCAAAGACGCGCACCTGGACGGTCTCCCAACCCTGGGGCGCCTCCCGCCTCTTCCCCTGGATCTCCACCAGGGTGTCTCCCCCCCCGGCGCATCCCACGGTCACATACCCCTCTTCTTCCGAGTCCAGGTTGAGGAGAATCCGGCCCTTCAGCATGTGGGGCTCGATGCCCCCGGCGCCGGTGAGTCCCCTCTCTTCGTCCACCGTAAAGAGGAGTTCCAGGGGGCCGTGCCGGCTGGGCGGATCGTCCAGGAGGGCCAGGGCCGCGGCGATGGCCACGCCGTTGTCCGCCCCAAGGGTGGTCCCCTCGGCGGTGATCCAGTCTCCCTCCCGGACCACCCGGATTCCCTGGGTCTCGAAGTCGTGGTCCACGTCCCGGTTTTTTTCGCAGACCATGTCCAGGTGTCCCTGGAGGACCACCGTGGGGGAGGATTCCTTCCCCGGCGAGGCGGGCACGGCCAGAACGACGTTCCCCACCTTGTCCTCCCGGACCTCCAGGCCCTTTTCACGGCCGATCTTCTTCACGGCCTCCCGGATCTTCTCCTCTTTCCCGGAACACCGGGGAATGGATGTGACCAGGTCGAAGTAGCGCCAAAGAGCCTCGGGCTCCAGTCCCTGGAAAGCCTCCTGCACGGTTGACCTCCTGCGTTCAAAGGTCGGGACCGGGAGAGGCCCTGCCTGGGGGGCCTCCCGGCCGGGATCGGAAAGGAAGGATTCTACCAGGGAGGTTGCTCCATTGCCCGGAAGGGCGGCCTGTCTCGA
Source organism: uncultured Planctomycetia bacterium (assembly GCA_964415725.1). Classification (GTDB taxonomy): domain Bacteria; phylum Planctomycetota; class UBA1135; order UBA1135; family JALUZX01; genus JALUZX01. The sequence goes on along the minus strand of CAYQBW010000172.1, from coordinate 4,291 downwards.
GTCGAGCCAGGTGGGTTCGGGCTTTTTTCAAGAGGTGAAACCTTTTCCCCGCGGTTTGGCTATGTTTTCTTGGTCCCTTGTCTCCTCCGCACCCTTTTCGTCTTTCCTCTTTCACAGGAGGCTTCCATGTCCCGAATCCACTTTCTTTTCGCGGGGGCCCTCTTCCTGGGCCTGTCCGCCTTCTCCCTGCGGGCCCAGCCGCGGGTTTTCAAGACCCATGCCGAGGAAGAGGCCTGGTTGAAGACCGTGAAGGTCACCCACTGGGCGGACCCCAACACCCGGCCTGGGACCTACGAGGAATACCTCCGGGACCTGGCGAGGGCGGGGCTCCTTCCGGAAGGGAGTTTCACGGCCACAAGGGATTACCGGAGCCCGGCGGCCATCTACGGCTCGGGTGTGCGCTACGACGTGCTCGTCGCGTCCAACCTCTACTCTTCGATCAAGACCCGCCTGTACGAATACGTGCGGGATCTCGAGATCGAGGGTTGGGCCGTGAGCGTCTACGTCTGCAGCGGCGGGACGCCCCCCGAGGTCCGGAGTTTCCTCCAGAAGAGATACAAGGACGACCACATCGTGGGATGCCTCCTGGTGGGGACCCTGCCGGTCGCCTGGTACGAGATGGACAATGATTTTGGAAACCATCATTCCGAGTTTCCCACCGACCTCTACTACATGGACCTGAACGGCGCCTTCGGCGACAAGGACAAGGACGGCAAGTTCGACAGCCACACCTACACCTCCGCCGGCGACCAAAGGCCGGATATCTTCGTGGGGCGCCTCACGGCCCGGCCTCTCGCCGGGTCCTGGGGCTCCGAGGCCTCTCTCGTGAACAACTACTTCCGCAAGGTCCACGATTACCGGCGGGGCGTGCTCACGGCCCCCCGCAGGGCCCTGGCCTTCCAGGACGACGATTGGTACCGGATGGGGACCTACCAGAGCTACGCCTGGTCCAACGTGGTGAAGGTGACGGACAAGTACCAGACCACGGCGGCCAACTACAAGAAGCGCCTTCTCGAGGGCTACGAGTCGGTGATCGTCTGCTCCCACTCGAGTCCCACTGTGCACACCTTCAAGGTGCCGGGGAGTTCCACCACCAGGATCTACAACACCCAGATGTGGGCCGCCGATCCTCCCTGCCTCTTCTACAACCTCTTCGCCTGCTCCAATTGCCGGTATACGTCGAGGAGGTATTACGGGGGCGTCTATATCTTCGTGAAGACCAAGGGGCTCGTCGCCGTGGGGACCACCAAGACCGGTTCTATGCTCTATTTCTACGACTACTACAGGCCGCTCGGGCAGAACAAGACCTTCGGCGAGGCCTTCCGGTACTGGTTCGCCAGGCGGTATTCCACCTACTACAAGTCCTACTCTCTCAACTCCCGCCGCTGGTTCTACGGCATGACCCTGCTCGGGGATCCCACCCTCCGGATCCACCGCTCCTACCTGAAGCTCTCGGCCGGCTCCATCCCTCCCAAGGGGGGCAAAGTTACGGTGGGCGTGAGCGGCGGCCCCCACAGGGGCGGGGACCTCTACCTGGTCCTGACGACCCTTTCAGGCGTCAAGCCGGGCCTGGTCCTTCCCGGGGTGAGGGTTCCCCTCAACCATGACGCCTGCATGGACACCTTCGTGCTCCTGGCCGACACCCCGGCCTTCCCGGGGGCCTTCGGGAAGCTGGACGGCTCCGGCAACGGCTCGGCCGTCCTGGACCTCTCCTGCCCGATCCCCAAGGTCTTCTACGGGAAGTCTCTCTTCTTCTCGACCCTGTTCCTCACCTCCAGCGGGCGGATTCTCGGGGCCACCCAGCCGAAAGGCGTGATCCTGGGGATCTGAGGCGGGAACTTCCTTCTTTCCAGGGAGCAGATACGAAAGGGGGCTCCCCTCCCGGCCGGAGGGGAGCCCTCTCTTCTCCTCCGGCGGCGGCCGGTGCTAGGATGACCGGGTCTTTCTCCGGAAAGGGGAGGGCGGGGAGCCGCAAGAGGAGGCCCCGACATGATCACCAGGGAACAATACGAACAGGCCCGGCGCCGGACCCTGGAGATGCTGGAAGACGCGGGGATCGTGGTCACCCCCGAGGAAAGGGAGAGGATCGAGGTGGCCGACATGGGGCTCGGGGAGCTGGAGAGGATCGGGCTTCAGATCCTAACTTACGTAAACACAGAGAGGGTCTGCGCCAAGGAGCTGGTCCTCTTCCCCGGCCAGACCTGTCCCGAGCACAGGCACCCCCCCGTGGAGGGGGAGCCCGGCAAGGAGGAGACCTTCCGCTGCCGCCGGGGCGAGGTCTACCTCTACGTCCCGGGCGAGCCCACGCCCGACCCCAAGGCCGTGATCCCCCGGGGAAGGGAAGAGTATTTCACGGTCCGGCGGGAAATCGTTCTGCGCCCCGGCGAGCAGTTCACCATCCCTCCTGATACGCTTCACTGGTTCCAGGCCGGTCCCGGGGGGGCCGTGGTCTCCGAGTTCTCCACCAGGAGCCGGGACGAGACGGACCTCTTCACCGACCCGGAGATCCGGCGGGCCCCCGAGGTGGAAGAAGGGTAGGCATGGCGCACCGGGTCCTCCTGGCCGGCCACGTGTGCCTGGACCTGATTCCCCTTCCGGAGGGCGGAGAAGCCCTCCGGATCCCAGGCCCGGGCGGGCTTTCCCGGGTGGGGCCCCTGGAGGCGGCCCCAGGCGGGGCCGTCTCCAATACGGGGTCCGCCCTGTCCAGGTTCGGCCTGGAGGTCCGCTTGAGGGGCCGGATCGGGAGGGACGCCCCGGGAAAGTGGCTGCGGGGAATGCTTGCTTCCCTGGCGGGGAAAGAGAGCCTTTTTCTCCTCGAATCCAGTCGAAAGCATACATCCTATACCATCATCCTTTCCCGGGAGGGAGGAGAGCGCTCCTTCCTGCACAACCCGGGAGCCAACCTGGAATTCGGGGAGGCGGACGCGGGCGAGGAAGACCTGGAGTGGGCCGATCACGTCCACCTGGGTTACCCTCCCCTTCTGCCGGCCCTCCTGGAGGGGGGCGGAAAGCCCCTGGCCCGGCTCCTGGAGAGGGCCTGCGCGGCGGGGTGCACCACCAGCGTGGACATGGTCATGGTGGATCCCCGGGTGGAGAGAAAGAAGAGGGATTGGAAGGCGATCTTCCGGGAGTTCCTTCCCTACACGGATTTCTTCATGCCCAGCCTGGAGGAGCTGGAGGCCCTCCTCGATCCGGAGCGTTTCCTCTCCAGGGGAAAGGATCCCCTGGCCTCCTACACCGAGGCCGAGGTGGCCGACCTGGCCGCCAGGTGCCTGGAATGGGAAGCGGGGGCCGTGGTGGTCAAGATGGGAAGGAAGGGCCTGGCTCTCTTCTCCGGGAGAGGGCCCGCCTCGGCCGGGGAGAAAAGGACCTGGAAGGACCGGTTCCTGCGGGTTCCCGCCATCGCGCCCGACCGGGTGGCGGGAACCACCGGCGCCGGGGACGCCGCCATCGCCGGGTTCCTGGCGGCCTTTTTCGAAGGAAGGGAGCCGGAGATGTGTCTTCGGTGCGCCGCCTCGGCGGGCTCCTTCTGCGTGGAGGCCCCGGACGCCCAGTCCGGGATTCCCTCATGGAAGGACGTGAAGGCCCGGGCCGAAAAGCTGTAAAAAGGGCGGGCCGGGCGATCCAGGGATCGGCCCGGCCCGGTGGTTTTCAGAGGGAAAGGGGACTCAATTAAGTTTTTTCAGGACCTTGATCACGCGCAGGACCTCCCCCAGGTTTCCCGCGAGAGCGCCTTTCACCTGCTTCCCGTCGTTTTTCAGGTTGAACCGGATTTCGGCGGCGGGAAGTCCCGAGAGCTTGACGTCCTTGGGGAGCTCCTTGCCCAGGATCTTCCCGGCCAGGTTTGCCGCGCTTCCCAGGCGGAAACTGCCCGCCAGGAGGGTGTCCGCCGGGAGGGCGGCGGCGGAGCCGAAATTGGCGAAGAGCTTCTGGATGTAGTCCTCCGGCCCGAAGCCGACGACCACCTGGTTTCCCAGGACCAAAGCCAGGCCGTGGAGACTGTCCCCGCCGAGCAGTTTCTGGATGGCGGCCTTCTGGTCGTCGCCGGCGCCTTTGAAAAACTGTCCCAGGGGAATGGCGATGCTGGTAACGGGGTTGCCGTCCACCTCGAACGCCCCGGGCTGGAAATCCGCTTCCTTGATCAAGTGAACGATCATGGAGAGGAGTTCCCCTCCCTCGCCGGACTTGAGCAAGGCCGGGGTCATCTTGTCCACCAGCCCGCTGAGCTTCTCCTTGGAGGAGAGAAGGGGTTTCACCGCCTTGGGGTCGGTTACGTTCTGGACAACAATAT
>CAYQBW010000171.1:0-6237 GCA_964415725.1 uncultured Planctomycetia bacterium | reverse complement strand
GGTCATCCTGGTGGTGGACGACGAGGAAGCGGTGCTCCACCTTCTCGAGGTCTTCCTTTCCTACCTGGGTTACGGGTTTCTCCAGGCCCGAAGCGGGGCGGAAGCCCTGGAACTCCTCCGGGGGGGGAGGGAAGTTGCGGGAGCCATCGTGGATTACACCCTTTCCGGGATGGACGGGCGGGCCCTGGCCGAGGCTCTCAAGGAAGCCTCGCCGGGCCTGCCGGTGGTCCTCACCAGCGGCTTCCTCCCCCCGCCCGGGGAAGAGGTTCCGGAGGACGCCTTCCTGGCCAAGCCCCTCCCCCTGGAGGACGTGGCCCACATCCTCCACGCCCTGGTGGATTGACCGGTCCCCTTCTTTCTTTCCCCCCCGGGGGCACACTGGCGGTTTTGCGAACCTTTTCCACCCATACCTCCATCGCGACCGGGGAGGCGCCCCATGGAAGCAGCCCAGACGAAGAAACTTTTCCAGGAATGGACCGGTGAAGAGCCCGCCCTCACGGCCTCGGCGCCGGGCCGGGTGAACCTCCTGGGGGAACACACAGACTACTGCGGCGGAACGGTGCTTCCCGTTTCCCTGGAAATGGGGATCTCCCTGGCCGTGGGCCCCTGGAAGGAGGGTGAGATCCTGGTCCGGGCCCACGACCTGGAGCAGGAGGCCCGGGTGGACCTGGAAAACCTGGTCCCCAAGGGGGGCGGTCACTTCGCCGACTACATGGCCGGCGTGGCGGCGGGGATGTTCGCCCGGGGGTGCTCTCCCCGGGGAGGGCTCCGGATCCTGGTCCACGGCGATCTCCCCAACAGGGCGGGCCTTTCCTCCTCGGCGGCCCTGGAGGTCGCCTCCTACCTGGCCCTCAGCCGGTCCTGGGGATGCGAAGGTCTGGACGGGGAGGTGCCTTCCCTTTGCCTGGAGGCGGAGCGGGAATTCACGGGCCTCAATTGCGGGATCATGGATCAGTTCGCCTCCTGGGCGGGGCGCAAGGGCAAGGTCCTGAAACTCCAATGCGCCACTCTGGAACATGAACTTCTCCCCCTCGGCGAGGAGAAGGTCCGGATCCTTGTGGCGGACACGGAAGTGAAACGGGCCTTGGCGGGGTCGGAGTACAACAAGCGCACCGAGAGCTGTTCCATCGCCCTGGGAGCCCTCCGGGAAGCGGCGAAGAGGATGGGGCTCCCCGCGCCGGATCACCTGGCCCTGGCGGGTGAGGAACTTCTGGCCAGGGCGGAGGAGGAGGGGCTCCAGGGGATTCCCCTTGATCGGGCCCGCCACGTAGTGGGGGAAGAGGCCCGGGTGCGGGAAGCGGTGGAGGCCTTGAGAAGGGGCGACCTGGAGGTGTTCGGGCGGCTCATGTTCGCGTCTCACGACAGCCTGAGAGACCTCTACGAAGTGAGCTGTCCCGAGCTGGACGTTCTGGTGGAGAGCGTGCGCGGTCTTCCGGGAGTTTACGGAGCCAAGATGTCGGGCGCCGGTTTCGGCGGGGCCGTGGTGGCCCTGGTGGAGAAGGGGGCCCTGGAGAAGGCCCAGGAGGCCATGCGGGAGGCCTTCCGGAAGGAGTTCGGACGCCCGCCCCGGCTCCTGGCCGTCTCCTCCGGGGAGTGGTCCGTGGAGTGAGGGGCGCTCCCCGGCGGGAGGGTCCGCGACCAGTCATTCCGGCCGGGGAAGCTCGATGATCCAGGCCTTCTCCAGCCGGGTCCGGCAGATCTCCCTGGGGAGGTCCAGGGCGGCTTCGACTTTGTCGATCAGGGCGGAGTCGCTGGTGGCGGCGATGGATTCGGAGACCCGGATTTCATGGTCCGGGGCCGGGGCGGTCCGGGCCGTCCCCGGGACCCCGGCGGCGCCGAGCCTCTCCCGGATCTCCCCGGCCAGGAGGCCGCTCCGGGACATGGCTTCGTCCAGGTAGAAGACGGCCTCCTTGGGGCGGGCCTCCCGGAGGGTCTCCATGATCAGTTCCAGGGCCCGGCCGGTGTGCTCGTTCCGCCTGTAGCTGGAGAAGGCCCCCACGATGTCCCGGAGGTAGCCGTCGTCGGAATCCACGAGCGGCGCCCCGGCCAGGGCGGCTTCGGTGGTGATGAGGACGTTGTATCCGTCCACCGCCAGGGCCCGCCCCCGGACCCCGGCGAGATCGATTCTCTTGGCCCTTCTCCGGGCCGCCTCGCCGGGGGGGGAGACGGCCCGGTAGAGGAAGTGGCGCTGGCGGGCGGTCAGGCGGAAGCGGTCCCCCACGAGCTTGAGGGAGGATTTCAGGCCATAATTCCGCTCCAGCAGGTATCTCAGATCCCGCGCCGCCTCGCCGAGCCGGGCGATCATTTCGGGGGAGAAATTCCTCCCGTCGCTTTCCACGGGGCCCCGCATGGCGGGCCATCATGGCCCGGCTCCGCCCGGCCGGCAAGGAAGGGGCGGTGTCTTCAGGCTTTCTTGGCCCTGAGCAGTTTTCCCCCGGCGGTCCGGGGAAGGGTCTGGACGAATTCCACGTGCCGGGGGACCTTGTAGGCCGCCAGCTCCCGGGAGCAGAAGAGGCGGACCGCCTGCTCGCTGGGCTCGGCTCCCGGCTTGGGGACCACCTTGGCCGCCAGGATCTCCCTTCCATCGGGAGAGACGGCGGAGTGGACCATGGCCTCTTCCACCCAGTCGATCTTGGAGATGACCCTTTCCACCTCCAGGGGGGAGACCCGGAACCCGTCCACCTTGAGGATGGCCTTGATCCGGTCGATGATGGTGACGAAGCCGTCGGCGGAGAGCTTCCCCAGGTCGCCCGTGTGAAGCCATCCGTCCACGATGGTCCGGGCCGTGGTTTCTTCGTCGCCGTAATACCCGTCCATGAGGCTCGTGCCCCGGGCCACGACTTCGCCCGCCTCGCCGGGGCCCGCGAAGGTACCATCGGGGCGCATGACCTTGAGTTCGATCCCGGCGATGGGTCTTCCCGAGGAACCGGGATGGGAATCCAACTCGGCCGGGGGCATGTAGCTGAGCCGCGCGCACGCCTCGGTCTGTCCATACATGACCCAGGGCTCCACCCCTGGCAGGACCTCCCTCAGCTTCTCGAGCTGGGGCACGGGAAGGGCGCCGCCGGCCACGGTGATGTACCTGAGGTGGGGAAGCTTTTCCGCGTCCAGCCGCCCCCGGGAGAGCAGGGTGGCGAAGAAGGGAGGGACCGCCGGGATCCCTGTGACGGCCTTTTCCTCCAGGACGCGGCGGACTACGGGGGGAAACTGGATGTTCCGGTCCGTCACCAGGGTTCCGCCGACCCGGGCGTGGGTGAGAAGGACGGAATTCCCGTAGGCGAAACACCAGGGAAGGGCGGCCAGGACCCGGTCTTCGGGCCGGAGTCCCAGGTAAGAGAGGATGGCCGTGGTGTTTTCATACAAGGCCCGGTGGCTCAAGGCCGCCCCCTTGGGGGCGCCCGTGGTCCCCGAGGTGTAGAGGATCATGGCGAGCCTGGGTTTTTCGGTTTCCGGAACCGCCCGGGAGCGGGGGAGGTTCCGGACGTCCTCCCACCTGGGGGCGGGGTCTTCTTTCCCCGCCCAGAGAACCAGGAGGTCCTCCTCCACGGCCCGGGCCGTCTCGAAGACCTGGTCCACCAGGAAGAGAGCCCCCGAACCCTCCCGGACGTCGGAGATCTCTCCCTGCCTCAAGGCCGGGTGGAGAGGAACGACCGTGCCGCCGGCGAGGAGGGTTCCGAAAAACCAGGCGGCGTAATGGATGGAGTTGGAAAGGTGGAGGATCACCCGGTCGCCGGGGCGGATCCCCAGTTCCAGGAGTTTCGCCGCCGCCCCGAGGGAGAGTTCCAGGGCGTCCCCCCAGGTCCAGGAGGCGTGATCCTCCAGGAGAAACGGCCGGTCCAGCCCCAGGGAGGCCCCCTGGAGGAGGAAGCGTCCCACGTGGGCTTCCGGGGGCCAGGAAGAGGCGGGGGCCGGGACCTCCCTCTCCCCCAGGAAGGCCAGGACTTTCTCCGGCGTGGAGAGGTCCCGGGCGGCGGTCTCTTCCCGGGAGATTTCCAAGCCCAGGTCGTCCCGGAGGAACCAGGCCACCCGGTTGAGGTCCTCCCGGTCCAGGCCTCTCTCCCAGGGGGCGGGGTCTCCCGGGGAGAGGGGCGCGGGAGCGCGGTTGAACCGGAAGGTTTCCCGGAAGAAGTCCCGCACGAACTCTTCCAGCCTGGTGTCGATGCCTTTCATGTCCTGGTCCTTATATCTTCCCCGGAGGGGAGGTTGGCAAGGGCGCCCCGCTTCAAGCACCCCCGGAAAGGTATCGGAAAGGCCCCGATCACCCCTTGAAGAGGGCCCTGACCCGGGAGGCCGGGCCCAGGGCCAGAAAGGCCAGGAGGAGCCCGGCGAAGAAGAAAAGGAGCCCCGCCTTGAAGGCCTTGTGGTCCAGGGCGAGGCGCAGGCGGTGCTTCCCGGCGGGGACCCGGAGGGCGGTCATGCACAGGTCCCCGGGCCGGCAGGGGATCTCCCGGCCCCGTTCGTCTGCCCGGTCGACGAGGAAGGCCTTCCGCCCGGGATACCAGGCCTCGGAGACCAGCAGAACCCTGGGACGGGCCAGGTGGACCTGGATTTCCAGGGTTCCTCCGGGGGTGAAGCGGCACTCCACCCTGTCCCCCGGGGAGGCGGCCTGTTTCCCCAGCCACGTGGAAGGGGCCCCTTCCACGACGGCCTTTTCGAGGAGATCGTCCCGGTGGGTGGAAACCCAACCCAGGGATTCCTCCCGGGTGGAGGCCCCCTGGACGATCCCGGGGAAGAAGGCCCGGCCGGGGCAGAGGAGGTTTTCGTAGATGCTGATTCCCCCGGGATTTCCGAGGAACTTCCATCTCTTCGGGGCCACTCTGGAGAGGGCCCCTTCTCTTCCCTCGGGCTCTCTTGCCAGGAGGCGGTTCACCCCGAGGGCGTCCATCACGGAATTCCCCAGAGCGAATTCCCTGGTGATCCGGTCCCGCCACGTTTCCCCTGCCTCGGCGGCGGCCTGCCGGAAGAAGGCCCGGGACTGGAAGAATTCGGGGAGGCGCAGGAGCTTGCCTTGGAAGGGGGGAAAGAGCCCTGGCGCCAGGATTCCTCCCTGCATCCTGCCGTCCACGCAGGCCCGGGCGAAGCGCCCGAACCTGCCGATGATCACGGCGTCGTTGATCCTCAAGTCGTCCAGGCCGAGGGCCGCCGAGGTGTCGGGGCAGAGGATTCCCTGGAAGGAAATGGAGCGGGTGACCTTTCCGGCTCTTCTCTCGGCCAGGAGGAACCGGGCGTAGGGAGGCGGAACGAAGGGGTCCTTGCGCTCGGGTCTCTTCGCCGGGACGGCCCCGGCCAGTTCCAGGACCAGGAGGGCCAGGGCGGCCGGGGCGGCCCACCTCTCCTTCCACCTCCAGAGAACCAGGAGAAGGGCCGGAAGGAGGGGGATCCATATGCCCCGGACCAGGTCCAGGGCGATTTCCTTTTCGATTCCCCCGGCGCGGGCCAGGTTCCACAGGTGGAAAAGGAGGAGGGCCGCCGCCGGAAGAGCGCCGGCCGCCAGGAGGGCCTGGGGCGCGACCTTGCCCTCCTGGAGGAGGGAGATGCCTCTTCCCGCGAGCAGGGCCAGGCAGAGCGCCGCCGCCGGGAGGCCGTACTTGTAGAAGAGGAGCATGGAGAGCACGGGAAGGCGCCCGATCTCCTGGAGGCCCGGGAGGCCGAAGCCCTTGAGGAGGAGCAAGCCGGCCAGGACCGCCAGGGTCCGGGCGGGAAAGTCCTCACCCTCCCTTTTCCTTCCCAGGAGGCCGAGCAAGGCCAGGACGAAGACGGTCCCGCCGATCCAGGGGGGGGAGAAGGGGATCACCCCCGTTTCGCCGGACCGGTAATACCAGGGGGCCAGGAGGCCGGCGAAGGTCCAGGGCTCGAAATGATCCGTTCCCGTGGCCCCGGTGTGGTGGTGGTATCCGTGGGCCAGGTGCTCCAGGCCGGGGAGGATGTAGGGGGCGGCCCACATGGTGCCGCAGAGGACCCAGAAGAGGGCCGGGAGGATTCCGCTCCTTTCGGAGGGGGGACACCCGGGTCTCCGGAAGAGGAAGACCAGGACGAGAAGGGCCCCGAAGAGGGTGGCCTCCGGGTTTCCTCCCACCCAGGCGGCCCAGGTGAAGAGGGCCAGAAGAAGGCCCCTCGGGCCCGAGGGCTTTCGGAGAAAGAGAAGGAGGGCCAGGACCAGGCCGGGAAAGAGGACCTCCACCGAGAGATGGTGCATGTTGACGTGGAGGACGAAGTAGCCCGTGAGCCCGAAGGCCC
>CAYQBW010000170.1:263-6241 GCA_964415725.1 uncultured Planctomycetia bacterium | reverse complement strand
CCCTCACCAAGAAAGCCTCCACCTGGACCCTAAGCGCCGCCGGGACCTCCTGGACCCTGGACGCGGCCCGCCTGGAGATCCTGGGGGTCCGGCGCGAAAACCAGGCCTTCTCCCTCCACGGCCCGGGCCTGGACCTCCACCGCCCGCCCTTTCCCCACCTGGCCTTCCGCAAGGCCCCGGACGACCTCCTGGAAAAGGCAGTAGCCCTCCCCAGGCGGGTCCGGCTGGTGAAGGAGATCCGGAACGCCGCAGAAGCCGGGGGGATCTGGGAGGTGGACCAGGCCTTCCGGACCCCCGGGGACTGGCCGGGCATCGCGGGCTTCCGGTGCGGATTCCGGATCACCGTAGACCGAGGGGGCGGCCTGAACCTCCACTGGGCCCAGACCTGGACGGGCCGCTCGGGGAGGTGGATCCGCCGCTGGGGAATCACCCTCGCCGTGGAGGACGCCCGAAGGATCGCCTGGCACGGCCGGGGCCCGGGCCGGAGCTTTCCCGACAAGTGGGCCCAGTGCCTCCCGGGATGCTACAGCGCGGAGCTTTTGGGCGGGACCGTCCTCCAGAACCGGCAGGACGTATCCCGGATCGCCCTCTCCGGCAAAGAGGGCGCCCTCCTGGCCGCCCTCTTCCGGCCCGCCCTGGGCCTTCGGGTGACTGTCCCCGCCGCCGGGCCGGCGCGCCTCGGCCTGGCCGCCCGGGTCCAGGGGATCGGGAACAAGGCCCGCCTGGTCATGCCGCCCTTCCGGGTGATCCCGGCCCGGATCCGCACCATCCGGGGCTCCCTCCGCCTGGTCCTGCCCAGCGGGCCATGGTGGAAATGCGCCGGGCCGGCCCCCTGGCCGGCCGACCCCGACGGCGACGGCCTGGATGCCACCGCCGAGAAGAAGGCCCGGACCAATCCTCTCCTTGCCGACAGCGACGGCGACGGACTCCCCGACTCCAAGGACCCCGCCCCGGCCGACCCGGACGTTCCGGTGAAGCGGATCCCAGACCTCTCCCTGGTCCGGAGGGTCCGGGGACCGGACCGGACCGGCAAGGGCTGGGCCTGGTTCGAGGCGGAGAGGTTCCACCACAAGCGGGGCGGAAACGTGGACCGCTCCAAGGGAGAAAGGTGCCTGGGCGGCGCCTGCCTGGGGGGCTTCCGGGACAAGGGGGAAGGAGCGGCCTGGGCCCTCCGCCTGGAGGAGCCTCCAAAAAAGCCCGTCCTGGTCCTGCGTTACGCCCGGGCGGAATCCGACCCCTCCCGCCTGGTCCTGACCTTTGTCTCACGGAAGACGACGATCACGAAAACCCTCTCCCTGCCCTGCACGGGCGGCTGGGGCCGCCGCGACGAGGAATGGCGCCACATCCATGTCCCCTTGCCCTCCTTCGGGCCGGGGCCTTTCCTCCTGGAGCTTTCCGCCGGCCGCGGGCCGGGCAGGGACAACCTCAACCTGGACGGGTTCTGGATCCTGGAGAAGGGAACACCCCCGCCGCTTCGGGAAAAACAGGGGGGCCCCAAAAATCCCATCCAGGCCTTCGTGCCGATTCGGCCTCTCACCAAGGGCCCCCTGTCCCACTGGTTCGGGTATTACGACAAGTTCGAGTTCGATCCCACGGACCGCTACGTCCTGGCCATGGAGGTGGGCTTCGATTCCCGGGAACCCACTCCCGAGGACTCTGTCACCCTGGGGTATATCGACCTGGGCCGAGGCGACCGGTGGGTCCCCTTCGCCAAAAGCCGGGCCTGGGCCTGGCAGCAGGGGTGCATGCTCCAGTGGCTTCCGGGCTCGAAGAGGGAGGTGATCTACAACGATCTTCGAGGCGGGCGGTATGTCTCGGTGATCCGGGACGTCTTTTCCGGGAAGGAGCGGGTCCTCCCGCGGCCCGTCTATACGGTGAGCCCTGGGGGGAACCTCGCCCTTTCGGTGAACTTCGCCCGCATCCGGGAGACGCGGCCGGGATACGGCTACGCCGGCCCGCCCGATCCCTTCGGGAAAGAACTGCACCCCGCCCGGGACGGAATCCGGATCATGGATCTGGCCACGGGCCGGTCGCGGCTCATCGTAAGCCTGGACCGGATCGCCCGCCTGGGCAGGCGGATCGCCCGAGGCGAGGGGGAGCACTGGTTCAACCACCTTCTCTTCGACCCCTCGGGGAAGAGATTCATCTTTCTCCACCGGTGGTACCAGAGGGCCTGGCGGGAAGGGGGGTGGCTCACCCGGATGTTCACCTCCGGCCTGGAGGGAAAGGACCTCCGGTGCGTCGACCCCTACGGCAGGACCTCCCACTTCATCTGGCGGGATCCCTCGACGATCCTCACCTGGACCTGGATGCCCCGCCGGGGAAGCCACTACTACCTGATCGACGAAAAGACCGGCCGGGCCCGGGTGATCGGGGAGAAGGTCCTCACCGAGAACGGCCACATGTCCTACTCGCCGGACCGCAAGTGGATCCTGACCGACACCTATCCCGACCCGCGCACCCGGTGGATGCGGCTCATGCTCTTCCGCCCCGCCGGCGAAAAACTCTTCCTCCTGGCGCGCTTCTACCACCCCGCCCGGTTCCGGGGGCCCTTTCGGTGCGACCTGCACCCCCGCTGGAGCCGGGACGGAAAGAAGGTCTGCGTCGACTCCATCGCCACGGGACGCCGCCAGGTCTATCTCCTGGACGTATCCGGAATCGTGGGCCGCTGAAAAAGCGCCCCCCCGCGGCCCCCGGGCCGCGGGGGGGGCACATGGAGGGGTTATTTCTTCTCGCAGCAGTCCTTGGCGTTGGGAGAACCCGAGCCCGATTTGGCCCCCGTCACGGGGCAGGTCCCGGCCTTGCCCTTCTTGTCACAGCGCTCCTTGTCCCTCTTGCAGGCCCCGTCCTTCTTGGCGAAGGACTCCCTGCACTTCTCGGAACAGAAGAGGAGGATTTTCCCGCCGTGGACGGTGGCGGCCACCCGTGAGCCCTCCTTGAGAGGCGAACCGCAGACACAAGTCACCGCCGAAGCGAGCATCTTGCCGCCGGAAGCCTTCTTCCCGGCCGCCGAGGCGATCTTGGCCTTTTTGCCGCAGCAATCCTTTTCGCCCGCCTGGGACTTCCCGTTGCAACACTCCTCTTTCCCAGCCCGAAGGGCCTTTCCCTTGGTCTCGAGTTTGCCCGCCCCTTTCAAGGCTTTCTTCTTGGCCGCCGCCTCCCTGGCCGCGACGGCCGGGCACTTCCCCTTCTTCTTGCAGAAGGCGGCCAGGCACTTCTCGTTGCAGAAGACCAGGGCCTTGCCATGGTGAACCAAGGCCGGGTAGTTGGATCCCTCGGCCAGAGGCTTTCCGCAGATGCAGGCCGGGGCGGCCGCGGCCGCCTTCTTCTCGGCCGAGACGGAACGGACGGCCTTCTTCGCCGGAGACTGGGTGATGGAGCCTTCCGCCGCAGGAGCGGAACCGTGGTTTCCGGCCCGGGCATGGGGACCCTGGAGGGAGGCCTGGCGGGCCCCGCCCCTGGTGCACTGGGAGTCCTTTCCCCGGGTGCAGGATCCGTCCTGGGCCGGGGCGGGGAAAGCGAGAAAAGAGGCCAGGGCGAGCCCGGCCAGAAGGGTGGACTTGAACATTGTCTTTCTCCTTGGGCCCTTGGCGAGGGCCCGGTCGAGGATCACGAGAACTTCCGCGGAACGGCTCCCCGGAAGGGAAGGCCCGCGGACAGGTCTTTCCCCTGGGGCGGAAAGCAAGGAGATTCAACCGTCCTTTTCTGCGTGGGAAAGGGGCCGGGAGCGCGGGGATAGGCCCTTGTTCGGGCCGGCGGGGCTTCGAAAAAACCCGGCTCCGGCGTTCTCTTCCCCGGGTTTCCCGGGGAAGAGGCCTGTTTTCGCCTTGTCGCAATCCAGGCAACCGTGGATTTCTCCGCCCCTTCGAAGACCCCGGCGCGGCCGCTCTTTACTCCTCCTTGGATCCTCCCGGTGAAGATGGTAGGTTTCAGGTTCCTGTTTCGAGCGAAAAAACCAGACCCGGCAGGCAGGTGGAACGATGGCCGACGCGGTTCCTCTTCTCGATTTGAAGGCCCAGTTCGAAGGAATCCGGGACGAGGTGACCCGGGCGGTGCTCTCGGTCCTGGAGAGCCAGCGCTTCATCTTCGGGCCGGAGGTGGAGGCCCTGGAGAAGGAGATCGCCGCCTACTGCGGGGTCCCCCACGCTGCCGGGGTCTCCAGCGGCACCGACGCCCTGCTCGTGACCCTCATGGCCCTGGGCGCGGGCCCGGGCGACGAGGTCGTCACCTCGCCCTTCACCTTCTTCGCCACGGCGGGCTCCATCCACCGCCTGGGCGCCCGGCCCGTCTTCGTGGATATCCGGCCCGACACATTCAACCTGGACCCGGAGAAGCTCGAGGCGGCCCTCACGGAGAAGACCCGGGCCGTGATCCCCGTCCACCTCTTCGGCCAGTGCGCCGAGATCGACCGGATCCGGGAGATCGCCGGCCCAAGGGGCATCCCTGTCGTAGAGGACGCGGCCCAGGCTCTTGGCGCCTCCTGGAAAGGCAAGAAGGCCGGCGCCCTGGGCCGGGCCGGTTGCTTCAGCTTCTTCCCAAGCAAGAACCTGGGCGGGCTGGGCGACGGGGGGATGGTGGTCTCCACCGACCCGGACCTGGCGGAGAGAGTCCGCCTGCTCCGCCACCACGGCCAGGTCGACGCCTACCGGCACGCATACGTCGGAGGCAATTTCCGCCTCGACGCTATCCAGGCCGCGGCCCTTCGGGTCAAGCTCCGCCGCCTGGACGCCTGGAGCGCCGCCCGGGCGGAGCACGCCGCCTGGTATGCCCGGGAGATCCGCCGGGAGGGCCTGGAGGAGTTCCTCACCCCCCCGCCGGTTCTCCCCGGAGCGGGCCACGTCTTCAACCAGTTCACCCTCCGGGCGAAAAGGCGGGACGCCCTCAAAGAGCACCTGAAGGCCCGGGGAATCGGCCACGCCGTCTACTACCCCCTCCCCCTGCACCTCCAGCCCTGCTTCGCCTACCTGGGGTACAAGGAAGGGGACTTCCCCGTTTCCGAAAAGGCCGCCGCCCAGGTCATCAGCCTCCCCGTGTACCCCGAGCTGACTCCTTCCCAGATGGAAAGGGTCCTGGAGGCCCTGAAGGACTTCTACAAAGGCTCCTGAAGGAAAACCCGGCTCGCCGGTCTTGCCCCCGCCCACCCCCCGGGCCTACCCTTGGCACGCTTGTGGGATCCAACGCCTGGAGGTGCGCTCATGACCGGGAACCTGGACCTCTTCGACCTGACCGGAAAGATCGCCGCCGTCACCGGGGCCGGCACGGGCCTGGGCAAGGCCATGTCCCTGGCCCTGGCCGGGGCCGGAGCGGACCTCCTCCTGGTGGGCCACAAGTCCCCCCTGGAGGAGACGGCCGCCGCCGTTAGGGAAAAAGGCCGGAGGGTCGAGACCATCCTGGTGGACCTGGCCGAGCCCGAGGCGGCCCGCCGGGTCGTGGAGAAGGCCCTGGAGGCCTTGGGCGGCCTGGACATCCTGGTGAACAACGCGGGCATCATCCGCCGCGCCCCGGCGGAGCAATACTCCCTGGAGGACTGGAACCAGGTGATCCAGGTCAACGCCACCTCCGTCTTCCTGCTCTGCCGTGAAGCGGGCAAGGTCTTCCTGGAGCGGGGAGGGGGCAAGATCGTCAACATCGCCTCCCTCCTCTCCTTCCAGGGGGGGATCACCGTGCCCGCCTACGCTGCCTCCAAGGGCGCCGTGGCCCAGCTCACCAAGGCCCTGGCCAACGAGTGGGCCTCCCGGGGGATCTGCGTCAACGCCATCGCCCCTGGATACATGGAAACCGAAAACACCCGGGCCCTCAGGGAAAACCCCACCCGCAACCGGCAGATCCTGGAGCGGATCCCGGCGGGCCGCTGGGGAAAGCCCGAGGACCTGGCCGGCGCCGTGGTCTTCCTGGCCTCCCGGGCCTCGGACTACGTCAACGGAGCCGTCCTCAACGTGGACGGCGGCTGGCTCGCCCGGTGAAGAAAAGAGAAGAAA
>CAYQBW010000170.1:0-253 GCA_964415725.1 uncultured Planctomycetia bacterium | reverse complement strand
CCTCCTGCTCCTTCTTTCCGCCTGCGGCGGGCTCACCGGCATGGGCGGCCGGACCGGCGAGGAGGCCCGCAAATACGAGCCCAAACAGACCCCCACCCCCCTCGTCCTGGTAAACCCTCTTCCCTTCCCGCGGAAAGGCGAGATCCTGGAGATCCCGGCGAAGCTCGTGGAGAAATACGTGCCCGGCGCAGCGGAAAAGGGCGTCTCCTGCTGGGTGAAGGGAAAAGAGGTCCCCTCCCAGTGGGACCCGGAC
>CAYQBW010000169.1:0-6241 GCA_964415725.1 uncultured Planctomycetia bacterium | reverse complement strand
CGGCGGGATTCATCGTTTCAACTCTCCTTCTTCAGCGGGTTCCAAGGGTGAGAAAGATGCCGTTGGTGACGTCGATTCCAAGGGGCGGGGCGGAGGAGGGCCAGGTCACGGCCTGCAGGGCGAGGCGCGTCCCCGCCAGGGCCGGAACGCCGGGGAGGGACCAGGACCCCCGGCCGCCGGGAAGAATTCCGGCCCACAGGAAACCAGGCTTCGGATCGAGGTAGATCCTCTGGTCCGGCCCGAGGCGGAGAGGGGCGGCGCAGGGCATCCCCAGGAGGAAGAGGGCGGAGGCGTTTCGGGGAAGGTCCCGGAGGGCGAAGGCGAATCGGCGTCCCAGGACCGGGTCGTTGGACACGAGTTCGGCCCTGCCCGAGGAGAAACCGACGGGCCGGGCCATGGCCCCGATGCCCAGGGTCCAGGGTTCGAACCCGTGGATCCCGTCCTCGCCGGAGAAGAAGGCCTTTCCCTTCCAGGCCGAGGCGGGCCAGAGGAAACTCTTCAGCCCGGAATTCTTCAGGGCCGGCACGGGGCCGGTGCCCTGGGGGGTGCCGTCGCTCTCCCAGATGGTGTCCAGTGTGGGGATGACGGCGGGGAGGAGGAAAGGCGCGGGGATCGAGAGGAACCAGACCCGTCCGGCCCCGATCCGGACGGCCGAGACCTTGTCCCGGGCGAGGAGGGCCCGGCCCGTGTCCTTGAGAAGGAAGGTGCCCTTGGAGGTGCCGTCGGTCACCCAGGGGCCCTTGTTGGCGTCCTTGGCGTGAACGGGCCAGAAGAGGGCCTTTCCGCCGGGAAGGGAGATTCCCCAGGGGCCGCGGGCGCCGGTGATCTCCCGGATCCCCGTGAAGAGGGAGGTTCCCACCCGGACGGTCCCCTTGGCCGTTCCGTCCGTGGCGAAAAGCCCGTAGGTGGAAGGCCCGCCGGTGGTTCCGTCCGTCCCCAGGAAGAGCACCCGGTCCCCGGCCCGGAAGGGCGAGAGGAAACGGCCGCTTCCCGTGCCCTTGTAGAGGTCCAGGAGCCTGTGGGTCCCCCTGGAGGTTCCATCGGTGACCCAGGCTTCCATCCCGAAGAGGGAGTTTTTCTTCATCCCTTCGAAGAGAATCCGTCCGCCCAGTCTCACGAGGTTGGAGCACCGGACCAGGTCGGGGAGGACCCTGCGCGTGCCCTGGGGCGTGCCGTCGGTGACCCAGAGGGTGGATCCTCCCGCGCCGTCGGAGGCGGAGAAGAGGGCCGCTCGGCCCAGGGCGACGGCGCCGTCGAACCCGCCGGATTTTCTTCCCGGCAGGATGTCCTTGAGAAGGGCCGTTCCCTTGGCGGTGCCGTCGGTCACCCAGGGCTCGGCGCCTTCCCGCGAGGTCTTTCCCTGGAAGACCAGTTTGTCCCCCAGGGGAAGAGGTTTCCGGAGAAGCAGTTGGAATTCGAAATTTGGATAATAGCAGAGGGTTCCCGCGGCCGTCCCGTCGCTCCGCCAGAACCCTCTCTTTCCGGGCGCCATCCCGGTGAAGAGGAGAATCCCTTCGTGGAAGACCGGGGCGGCCGAGACGCTGAGTCCCTTGCCCGGAAGGATCTCCGCCGTGGTCCCGGCCGTTCCCATGGTGGTCCAAAGACCCCGGGCCGGGGAGAACAGGGTGGTTTGGGCCGTGAACCAGCACCGGGTGAAGCCGGGGGTGAAGAAGGAGGCCTGGGAGCCCTTGGTTCCCGTTCCGGGGAAGATGTCCTTCAGGAGGCCCGTTCCGGCGGGAGTGCCGTCGCTGGCGAAGAGTTCGTTTCCCGTATTCGAGCGGTAAGCCGAATACAGGAGTTTTCCCCCGAGAGGGGTTAGGTTCATGGCGAAGGTATGGATCACGTTCCCCCCCCGGGCCTCGAGGGGGATGGTTCCCCTGGCGGTCCCGTCGGTCCTCCAGAGGGCGAGGGTCCCCGCCGTGGAGCCCCCGGAGAAGAAGAGGTAGTTGCCCGATACGGCGGCGGAATGCCATCCCCTGTCGGGGAAGATCGATTCCGGGACGACCTTTACCGTGCCTTTCACGGTGCCGTCGGTCCGCCAGAGGGCGTAGCTGGGGAAGCCGGCGGCGACCTCGGAGCGCAGGAAGTAGACGTATCCCTTCCATGAGACGGGGCCCGCGTATCCCGGGCCGCGGCCGGTCGGATTGGGGTTCAGGGAGGCCCATTTCCCGGTGGTCGTGTCCAGGACGTAAGGGTTGGCCGCATAGGGGTCGGCGGCGAAGACGATCTTCGTCCCGGCCGGGACGGGGCCCATCCAGCCCCAGGAGGAAAGGGGCCGGCGCGTCACCAGGACGGCCTTCTTTCCGGCCGTCTTCCAGAGGCCCCATCCCTGGGAGTCGCCGGCGGAGAACCAGATCCATCCTCCCAGGGCCACGGGGTTTACGCAGAAGTGGGAATACCCGCTTCCGGAAAATCCGGGAAGGAGGGCGGTTCCCCCGGCGGTTCCGTCGGAGACCCAGGCGGAGGCCCCCCTTTGGGGGGTGGTCCCCTGGAAGAGGAGGAAACTCCCGGCCGGAACGGGCTGGGCCCAGGGCTTGGAGAAGCCCCCCTTGAGGAGCCGGGGCGGCCGGGTTCCGCCGTCGTAGCGGAAGAGGCCGAACCGGTCCGGACCGGTGGAGACGCGGGCGAAGAAGTAGAGAGACTTCCCCATCACCACGCCGGAATAGAACCCTCCTCCTTCCCGGCCTGGGAGGATGTCCGCCACAAGATGGGTCCCCCCCGCGGTTCCGTCGGAGACCCGGACCTCGTTTCCCGCCTTGGGATCGAAGGCGGAAAAATAGGCTTTGCCCTGGAAGAGGGTGAAATGGTCGGGCCCGGAACCCTTCGGCCCGGGGAAGATGTCCTTCACCATCCGGGTCGTGCCGGGGGCGTTCCCCGAGACCCAGAGTTCCCTTCCGTGGATTCCGTCGTCGGCGTTGAAGAAACAGATTTTTCCGGCCGGCAGGAAACGAGGCCAGCCCTGGAGGTTGCCCGGATCGTAGGAGGTCCCCCCGGGAAAGGAGGAGAGGGTTTTGTCCGGGAGGGTGTTCAAGTCCTTGAGGAGCTTGGGCCCCTGGGCGGTCCCGGGAAGGGGAAGGAGAAGTAAGGCGAGAGAGGCGAAGGGAAAGAAGCTTCTTTTCATGGTTTTGACCCTCCTTTTTTCCGCGGCGGAATGATTCTGTTTTTCGGTCCTGTTCCGGGGGGCGCCATGGATCCCGGGCGGGATCGCCGAATTCGATTCTAGTCCCGGATGGGTTTTTGGGGAAGGCGGGGCGGCGCCCCGCCCCGCCCCCGGGCCCGGATGACAAGATCTCCGGGTGGATTACTGCCCCAAGGTGAGGAAGAGGCTGTTCGTGAAATCCAGGTGGAAGGGCGGGGTCCTGGTGGGTCCCACGACCCCTTGTGCTGCGAGCCTGGCGCCGATGAGCGCCGGGTCGGCGGGAAGGGTGAAGGCCGGGGATCCTGACGCGCCCAGGGGGAATCCCGCCAGCGGGCGGGCCCTCGGATCCAGGAAGAGAGCGGCCTCGCCTCCGATGTGGAGGGGCCTGGAGAGGGGAAGACCCAGGACCAGGATCCCTGCGGTTCCCTTGGCCATGCCGGTGACGGTGAGGTGGAACTTCCCCCCCAGGACGGGGTCCTCCCCGTCCAGGCGGGCCTTGCCCGCGCTCCAGCCGATCACCTGGGACGTGGCTCCGGGGAACCAGGTCCAGGGTTCCATACCCGTGGAACCGTCGTCGGCGCCGAAATAGACCTTCCCCCCGGAGAAACCCAGCTCCTCCGAGCAGTCGAGAGTTCTTCCGGGCCCCGGGCCGGGGAGGAAGAAGGTTCCTTTTGGTGTACCGTCGGTGACCAGGAGGGGGTGGATTCCGTGGAAACCCCGGAGGACGAAGATTCCTTTTCGCATTCCCGTTTTCAGGAAAGCGACGGGACCTGTGGACTCGGGACCGGGAACCAGGTCCCGAAGCAGGCGGGTTCCGGCGGCCGTGCCGTCGGTGACCCAGGGCTCGAAACCGTGGTTCCAGTCCTTGGCCCAGAAGAGGGCTTTCTTCCCGAGGAGGTAGCTCCTGTCGGGATGGAGAACAAAGGTCTTCTTTCCCACCCTGGTCGTGCCTGGCCCCGTTCCGTCGGTTCGGAAGAGCCCGTAAGACCCGGCGGGCAGAGTCTTCCCGTCGGTGCCGAAGAAGTAGGCGTATTTGCCCAGGACGAAGGGGGCCAGAAACCCCCCGTCCCGGGAGCCCGGCGCCAGGTCCAGCAATTCATGGGTGCCGGCGGGGGTCCCGTCGGAGATCCAGGGTTCGGTTCCGTGCCGGGAATTTTTTCTCCCCTGGAAGAGGAGTTTGTTTCCCAGGACGACCAGGCGGTCGATCCGCTCCAGGTCCTTCACGAGGGGCTTCGTTCCCGCCGGCGTCATGTCGGAAACCCACAACGTGCATTTTTTCCGCGGGCCCATGGCGAAGAAGACAAGACTTCCCGAAACGGCGGAATCGAAACCGTCGGTGAAGGTGTAACCGGGATCGGTGTCCTTGAGAAGGATCGTTCCCTTGGCGGTTCCGTCGGTGACCCACGGTTCGACTCCGTGGGCCGAGTCTGCTCCGAGGAAGAGGGCCTTTTTTCCCACCGTCAAAGGCTGCATCCACGTGACGAGGTGAACGGGGGAAATCCGCGCGGTCCCCCCGGGGGTTCCGTCGGTGGCCCGCAGGCCTGGAATTCCAGGGTAAGGGATATAAAAGAAAAACTTGTCCCGCAGGGTGAACATGCAAGAAGGGTATGACCCCAGGGTTCCGGGCGTGACGTCCTTGAAGAGCGCCGTGCCCCCGGGAGTCCCGTCGCTGGCCCAGAGTTCCCGGCCGTGGACGGGCTCCCGGGCGGAGAAGAAACACCGCCCGTAGAAGTCCGTCATGAATTGGGGCGACGAATCCGCTCCCTCCACGCCGGGGTGGATGTCCCGGAGGAGGTAGGTGCCCGCGGCGGTTCCGTCGCTCACCCAGGGCTCCCGGCCTTCCCTGGGTGTCCGGGCGGAGAAGGCTACCCTGCCCCGGCCGATGGAGGTGATGTAGAGGGGGGAGGAACTGGTCATGCCCGGGGCGATGTCCTTGACCAGGCGGGTTCCCTTGTCGGTGCCGTCGGTGACCCAGAGTTCCTCGCCCAGGGCGGGATCGCCGCCCCCGAAGAAAACCTGGTTTCCCGCCGGGGTGGGATCGGTCCAGGAGGAAGAGGGCATGACCCCTTTTCGGGTCACCAGGCCGGTTCCGGCCGGGGTGCCGTCGCTCCTCCAGATCTCGGGGCGCCCCGGGTACCCGAAAGAGACGCAGAAGTAGAGGTTCTTTCCCTTTTGGACCGGGCGCCAGGCATTCCAACTCAAGGGGGTCTGGTTGGGGAGCTTCTTCAAGAGCGAGGTTTTTCCCGTGGGCCCGTCCAGAACCCAAAGATCCCGGTTGCCCAGCTTGTCCAACGGCCCGGGGAAGAGGATCCTGGTTCCCAGGACCGCCGGGAACCAGCCCGACGAAACGGCTCCCAGGTCCAGGATCTTGAAGACCTTGGTTCCGTCCGTGCCCCAGACCGAGAGGCCGCTGGATCCGCCGCGGGCGAAATAGAGGCGGCCTCCGGCGGCGGTGAGTTCCTGCAGCCAGTTTTTAGAAGGGAGAAGGAGACGGGTGCCTTGCCCGGTCCCGTCGGTGATCCAGAGGTCGTCCACTCCCCGCTTGATCTCGGTGACGAAGAGGACCTTCCCCCCCAGGGCGGCTCGTTCCCTCCACTCCGAGGGGAAGCCGCTCTTCACCGCCGCCGGGGGAGCCTGGGATCCGTCGTACTTGAACAGGGTGTAGTTTCGAGAGGCGGTTTGGGCGAAGAACCAGAGAAATCCTCCTTCCACCAGGGGCTGGAGGAATTTTCCCGAATCCCTCCCCGGGAAGGAGTCCTGGAAGAGGGCGGCCCCGCCGGGGGTGCTCTGGAAGCGCCAGCTTTCCCGCCCGTGCGAAGGGTCCCAGCCGTCGAAATAGAGACTGCCCTTGAACAAGATCATATACAAAGGATTGGTTCCTCCCCTTCCCGGGACCAGGTCGGCCGTCATCCGGGTCGTGCCGGGAAGGCCCATGCTCAACCAGATTTCCCGGCCGTGGGCCCCGTCGTCGGCGGAGAAGAAGAAGATGTTTCCCGCCGTAAGGAAAGGGGGATGGTACCTGTGGAGTGTGCCGGGGCCACTCCTGGGATTGGAGGAGTAGGGGACGGACTTGGAAGGGTCGATGTTCTTCAGGAGCCTGGG
>CAYQBW010000168.1:0-6256 GCA_964415725.1 uncultured Planctomycetia bacterium | reverse complement strand
CACGAGGACCTGCCCGACCTCCTTTCCCGGATCGACGTCCTCGTGGTGCCCGCCCTGTGGGAGGAGGTCTTCGGGCTCACTCTGAGAGAAGGACTCCTCTCGGGCGCCGCCGTGGTCGCCTCCCGGACGGGAGGGCTCCCCGAGGCGGTGGTGGAGGGGGAAAACGGCTTCACCTTCCCCCCGGGAGACGCCGGCGCCCTGGAAAGGATCCTCCGCCGTTTCCTGGAGGACCCGGGCCTGGCGGCAAGACTCGGGAAGGGACCCAAGCCGGTCCGGACCCTGGGGGACCTGGCGCGAAGCCTCCTGGAAAGATACCGGAATCTCCAGCCCGGTCTTTAACCCGGATCCTCAATAACCTGGGAACCTACTCCTTACCCAATCCGTCCCAGTAAGGTAATGTTTTCCAGGGCCCTCTCCACACGCCCCCCGGGAGAGGCTTCGAAGAACCATCTCCTTTTGAACCAATGCCTCAAACCGGTTTCCCCGCAGGGGGGGAACAGGAAGATGTTCTTTTTTTTCCCAGAACACGGAGGTTCTTTCTCATGCGACATCGGATTCTTTTCTTCCTCGCTGTCTCCGGTCTCCTGGGAGGCTTTGCCTCCGGGGCCGACTGGATCCCCCTGAAACAGGGCGCCGCGCCGGGCTCCACGCCCACAGTCCGGGTCCTGTCCAGCACCACCCAGGCCATCCAGGTGGAGGTCACAGTCCCAGGTTTCTGGGCCGAGAAGACCCCCTACGGATGGCGCGTCCGCCTTCCCCAGGGGCTTCCCACGATGGACGAAGGCAGGCCTGAGCTCTCCTTCCTGGCCTGCACCCTGGCTCTTCCCAACCAGGCCCTTCCCACGGTGCACATCCGGTCCGCCACATGGGTCCTTCCCAGGTCCTTGAAGATCCGGATGGCCCCCAAGCCGGAACTCGAAGGGGAACATCACCTTCCTCCTCCGCCCGCGGCGCCGGGACTGGCCTACCCCTCGGCCCAGGTCGAGGTGGCCCATCACGGCCTTTGGAGGACCATTCCCCTGGTGACCCTGAGGATCCATCCCTTCCAGGCCAAGGGCGACGGAACCCTCCTCGGCGTTGCGGCCAGGATGGTCTTCGACGTAAACCCGGCCAATCCTCCCGCTTCCTGGCCTTCCGTGGTGGTGCCCGAGGAATTCCTGGCCCTGGCGAAGAGCACCGTGGCCAACTTCTCCTTCCTGCCCTCCTCGACCACTCCCCCCGTGGAGCCCATGGCTTCCACGACGGAATACCTGGTCATCGCGAACTCCTCCCTCGCCTCCGGGGTGACCAACCTCATCAACTGGCGGAAGAGGCAGGGCTACAAGACCGAGCTGGTCGTAACCAGCTCCACGAGCCCGACGACGATCAAGGGATACATCCAGAGCCGCTTCTCCGGCGGACACCTTAAATACGTGGTCCTGGTCGGCGACTACGCCCAGATCCCCTGGTACTACTGGAGCGGAGACCGCTCCGACATGTGGTATGCCTGCCTGACGGGCGGAAGCAACCCCGACCTCTATCCCGACGTGGGCCTGGGCCGTCTCTCCGGGACCTCGGCCAGCCAGATCGCCCACCAGGTCGCGAAGATTCTCAAGTACGAGCAGAACCCGCCCTCGGGGTCCTGGTTCACCAAGACCATCCTGGCCGCCCACAGGCAGGGAGCGCCGGGCAAGTACGTGGGCTGTTCCGAGCAGATCGCCCACGGCCCGTTGGGCTCCAGCGGCTGGACCATCATCAAGCAATACGGCAACAACTCGTCCGTATCCAACACGACGGTCAGCAACTACATCAACGGCGGCGTGGGCCTGGTGAACTACCGCGGCCACGGAAGCACCACGGAATGGGCCAACGGGTGGAACACCCATTCGGGCGGATACTCGGTGAGTTACGTCAACGCCCTCCACAACGGCGACATGACTCCCATCGTCTTCAACATCGCCTGCTACAACGGCAACTTCCAATACAGCACCTGCCTCCAGGAAGCCTGGTTGCGGGCCAATGACGCCGCCGTGGCGAGCCTGGGCGCCACCCAGCCTTCGTATACGACGCCCAACCACGAGTTCGACAAGGAACTCTACAGGGCGATCTTCCAGGACAAGCTGACGAACATCTACTCCTTCTGGTACAAGGGCGTGGTCAAGCTGGTCTCCATGGGGACCTACGGCAAGCACAACGCCCGGATGTACTGGTGGGCCGGTGACGGAAGGACCAACCTCTGGTCCAAGGCGCCCACCTACCTGACCGTTTACAAGCCCACGAGCCTCACCGTGGGATCCCACACGGTGAGCATCGTCGTCAAGAGCGGCTCCTCCTACGTAAGCGGCGCCAGGGTCTGCCTCTACAAGGGGACCGAGGTCTTCGCCGTGGGTTACACCGGCTCCACCGGCAGGGTGAACCTCTCGGTTCATCCCACGACTCCCGGCACCATGCTGGTCACGGTGACGGCCAAGGACCGCAGGCCCTACCAGGGAAGCATCACCATCACCCCGGCGGTGACCCGGATCCCGCCCAGGTTCCTGTCGGCCCTCAACATCACCGTGGGAAGCAACTACAACGGCCAGCTCTGGATCACCGACGGGAACAGGGCCGTCTCCAGGAGAGTGACCCTTCCCTCGCTCTTCAACACCACCGGCATCAACGCCCTGCTGGTGACCACCGTCTCCACCACGACGGGCACGATCTACGGATACCTGTCCACCATCAAGAGGGGCACGAGCGTGGGCGACGTCTACTACTTCAACATCAAGCCCGCAGGGTCCGGCTATGCCATGACCTACCTGAGAAGGCTGAATACCACGGCATTCTCCGGCGGAAACCTGGCCCAGCTCTACTACTACAGAGGGCGGATCTACACGGTCCACCAGAACAGCTCCAGGAAGGGCGCCGTCATCTCCTCCGTTCCCACGGGAGGCGGCCCGGTGAAGATCGAAAAGGACCTCACCACCGTCAGCGGGTTCCAGGGTATCGGAAACGCCATGGCCGGGATCGGAAGCGACCTCTACGTGGCCACGTGGAACTCCGCTTCCGGCGGGCAGGAACAGCTCTGGCGCTGGAGCATCACCACCCACGCCACGGCCAAGGTCGGCGTGCTTCCCAAGACCCTTTCCACGGGATCTTTCTACGGCCCGGTGAATCTCCAGGTCTATGCCGGCTACTACCTGGTGGCCATCGGCGTCTACGGCGACGTGGCCTGGATCCGGAAAACCAACGGCTCCGTCTACAGGCACTACCACACGGGCACGTGGAACGCCTCCAGGAAGAAATACAACATCAACCTCCTCAACTCGGGCTGCATCAACTACAACACCTACGACTGGTGGCTCGGAAGCCGGGACGCGGCGCTGGACGTCCTGTCCAGGAGCCACGGCGCCAACCAGGTCGCCCTCCTCGGGGCGAGCCGCGCCGCCAGCGTCACCGCCATCGCCTACCTGCGGGAACGCACAGGCTATGCCTACTGCTACGGTGACGGAGGCAAGGGCACCGGCGGCTTCTACCCGGTCCAGGTCTACCTGGGCACCCCCCACCTCAACATGTGGTGGAGGCTCAGGCTCTACGGAGCCCCCGGGCACGTTCCGGCCATCCTGGGCTTCGGCGCCAGCCGGACCCAGTGGGGCCCCCTGCGCCTGCCTTTCGACCTGGGTCCCCTGGGCGCCCCGGGCAACTTCATCCGGTCCGCCTTCGACGTGGCCTTCGGTTGGACCACTTCCGGCTCCGGCGCGGGGAAGGGCAAGCTCTACGTGATGGTCAGGATTCCCAACAATCCGACCCTCATCGGGGGCTGGTTCTACACCCAGTGGCTCATCATCGACCGGACCGCCAATCCCCTGGGCGTCACCATGAGCAACGCCTACATGTCCCGGATCTACAGGTGATCCCCGAGGGGTAAACACCAAGACGAACGGGGGCGGCCGGGAGGCCGCCCCCGTTTTTATTTCCGGCCCTCAGAAACCGTAGGGCACGCCCGAGGGACGGCGCCAAACGGCGGCCCGACGGTCGTCCCGGAATCGGCCTTCCAGCCTGTCAATACCAGCGGAGCAACTGGGTGGCCGGATCGTAGAGGAGGTTGATCCTGGCCGCCGGGGCCTGGTCCTTCACCTTGAGGAAATTGAGCCGCACATCCTCTCCCTGGGGTTCCAGGGAGATCAACACGGTAAAGAGATCCTGGACCCTGTCCAACTGGACGGGCAGCCCCCCGGGAGCGATCTCGTCGTCCCGCTTGGTGTGGGCCGTAAGCCAGATCTTCAACCTCCGCTCCAGGGCCAGGGCCTTGAGGCTTTCCAATTCCTTCCGGGGGATTTTCCGGAAGTCCGGCCACCCCGTGATCTCCACCACTTCCGGGACGAACTCCGCGTGTTCCTCCAGGAAGTCCAGGGTCTGGGCGAGCCGGGCCGTGTCGAAGGCGCCCTCCCTGAAGGTGTAGAACTGCTGGTGCCTGTTGACGAGCGAGCAGAGGGCCTCCCGGTTGGGGAGGTTCAGGCTCCCTACGAGCTGGCGGAAGACCTGGTCGTGGTGGGACCGCACGTCCCGCACGGATTTGCCCACCGCCACGTGGAGGGAATTCTTTCCCTCCATGGCGTGGTCCACCGAAAGGGAGACCAGGACGGAGGCCTTTCCCGTTCCGTGCCGGCTCATGAGAAGGCCCATGTTGCCCTCCCCCAAGCCCCCCTGGATCACCTTGAAAAAGGTCTTCAGCGGCCTGTTCACTCCTTGGGTCATTTCTTTCTCCCCGAGCCCTTGGGGCTCCGCTTCTCTTCCCTGCGCTCCCGCAGGGTCCTGGCCAGTTCTTCCTGCAGTTCCGCCGGCACGGGGGCGTAGCGGTGGAACTCCATGGTGAACTCCGCCTTTCCCTGGGTGGCGGAGCGTAAAGCCGTGGCGTATCCAAACATCTCCGCCAGGGGCACCTCGGCCTCGATTCGTACGAAGCCCTCCTCCTCGGAGGTGCCGATCAGGATGCCCCGGCGCTGGAGCACGGTGGCCACGATGTTCCCCTGGAACTCGGCGGGACCTTCCACGGAGACGTTCATGATGGGCTCGAGGGCGATGGGCTTCCCCTTGGGATAGAACTTCCGGAACGCCCCCCGGGCGGCGGCCTGGAAGGCCATGTCGGAGGAATCCACCGGGTGGTGGGCCCCGTCCAGGAGGGTCACCACCAGCCCGTCCACGGGAACCCCGAGAAAGGGGCCCTCGGCCAGGACGGACCGGAAGCCCTTTTCCACCGACGGGATGAACTCCCTCGGCACGTTCCCGCCCCGCACCTCGCAGCGGTATTCGAAGATCCCCTCCTCCGAGGGCCCCATGGTCCCGATGATCCGGGCGTATTGCCCGGCCCCTCCGGTCTGCTTCTTGTGGGTGTAATCGAACTCCACCGTCCGGGTGAGCCTCTCCCTGTAGGCCACCTGGGGGGCGCCCACCGTGACCTCGGCCCCGTATTCACGCTTCATCCGTTCCAGGTAGACCTCGAGCTGGAGCTCCCCCATCCCCGAGATCACCGTCTCCCCGCTCTGGGGGTCGTGGCGGACCCGGAAGGTGGGATCCTCCTTGGTGAAGCGCTGGAGGGCCCGGGAGAGGTTTCCTCCGGCTTTCCGGTCCACCGGAGTCACCGCCAGGTGCACCACGGGCTCGGGCACGTGCATGGAGGCCAGCGTCAGGGTCACGCCCTCGGCCCGGAAGGTGTCCCCAGAAGCGCAATCGATCCCGAAAAGGGCCACGATGTCCCCCGCGCCGGCGCCTTCGATCTCCTCCATCTTGTCCGCGTGGAGGCGGACGAGCCGGCCCACCTTGACCTTTCGCCCCGTCCTGGCGTGAATCACGGTGTCCCCTTTTTTCAGCCGGCCCTGGTAGATCCGGATGTAGGTGAGCTGGCCGTAGGGGCCGTCTTCGAGCTTGAAGGCGTAGGCCAGAAAAGGCGCGTCCCTGTCGGCCCGGATGAGCGCCTCTTCCTCGTTGCGGGATGTGTCCAGGGCGTAATTGGTGACGTCCGAGGGCGAAGGAAGGTAGTCCACCACCGCGTCCAGAAGGGGCTGGACGCCCTTGTTCTTGTAGGCCGACCCCAGGAAGACGGGGCAGAATTCCAGGGAGAGGACCCCCTTGCGGGCGGCCCGGCGGATGACTTCCTCGGAGACCTCCCTCTCTTCCAGGAGGGCCTCCAGGAGTTCGTCGTCGAAGCGGGAGAGGTTTTCCAGGAGGACCTCCCGGCGGGCCTCCGCCTCGAGGCGGACCTCCTCGGGAATGGGGGCTTCCCGCACGGTCTCCCCCG
>CAYQBW010000167.1:0-6276 GCA_964415725.1 uncultured Planctomycetia bacterium | reverse complement strand
ATCCAGGATGCCCCTGCTTTCGTTCCAAGGCCCTCTCCGAGATGGGCCGGCGGAAGGATGGGAGAGAACGCCATGGAAAGGTCCGAAAAAATGGCCGCGAAAAGAGTTGCCGGAAAAAAGACCGGTAAGAAAACCCAGGGTCCCCTGGGAGTCTGGCTCATCGGGGCCCGGGGAGGGCTGGCGACCACGGTGATCGTGGGATGCCGGGCCATCTCCCGCGGGCTTGCCTCCAGCACGGGTCTTCTTACCGAGACCGATCTCTTCCGGGGGATTCCCCTGGCCTCCCTGGGAGAGATGGTCTTCGGCGGCCACGAAACCAGGCCGGGCACGCTCTACGACGCGGCCCGGGAGATCCAGGAGGAAAACGGCACCATCCCTCCCCATATCCTGAAAGCCTTGAGGCCCCGCCTCACCCGCATCGACAAGGAAATCCGGCCGGGCACATTGATCGGCGCGGGCCGGGCCATCCAAAAGGTCTGCTCCGGCCCCAACCTTCTCGATTCGCCCCACCCCCGGGAAAACATGGAGCGCATCCGGGAGGACATGGCCTCCTTCGCCGGGCGCAAGAAAACCCGCAGGGTCGTTGTGGTCAACCTGGCTTCCACCGAGCCGGCCGGCCCTCTTCCTGCATGCCTGAAAACCTGGAAGGCCATGAAGAAGGCCCTTTCCTCCAGGAAACCTCCCCGCCTGGCGCCGTCCACCCTCTACGCCTGGGCCGCCCTGGACCTGGGCTTTCCCTTCATCAATTTCACTCCCAGCCAGGGAGCCCTGGCCCCGGCCTTGGAAGAACTCGCCCGGGAAAGGGGCGTGCCCTACTTCGGAAACGACGGCAAGACGGGGGAGACCCTGGTCAAATCCGCCCTGGCGCCCATGTTCAAATACAGGAATCTCCAGGTCCTCTCCTGGGAGGGATACAACATCCTGGGAGACCGGGACGGCGCGGTCCTCTCCGACGAGCGCAACAGGAAGGCCAAGGTGGCCACCAAGGACGCCCTCCTGCCCGGGATCCTGGGATACCCC
The DNA here is from genome assembly GCA_964415725.1 of uncultured Planctomycetia bacterium. Lineage (GTDB taxonomy): Bacteria > Planctomycetota > UBA1135 > UBA1135 > JALUZX01 > JALUZX01. The sequence goes on along the minus strand of CAYQBW010000167.1, from coordinate 5,256 downwards.
CTCCACACCCACGTGGGCATCGATTACGTCCCCTCCCTGGGGGACAGGAAGACCGCCTGGGATTTCATTCATTTCAAGGGGTTCCTGGACTTCCAGATGTACATGCAGTTCTCCTGGCACGGGTGCGACTCGATCCTGGCCGCGCCCCTGGTCCTGGACATGGTGCGGCTGGCCGATCTGGCCGGCGCCATGGGCGATTCCGGGCGGATGACCTGGCTCTCCATCTATTTCAAGAAGCCCCTGGGAGTCCGGGAATACGACCTCCACAAGCAATGGCACCTTCTCACGGACTACCTGTCCCGGGTCAGGGCCGCCCTCCCGTGATCAAGGAGTCCCTCCCTTTCTTCCGATGAAGGGGAAGGAACCTAGGGGAAAAGGGGGCCCCGGGGCAGGCCGGCCCAGGCGGGTCTGTGTCCGGGAAGCCCCCGGGATGGAAGCGGACCGTGGGGAAGAAGGGCGATTCGGACAGCACGGGAAAAGTCCCGGGCGCTCCTTTGGGGGTCCCGGAACCTCCTCTCTTTTCGGAGAGTCCGAAAAAGGCGGGGGCTGACGAAAGTCCCGCCCCGGCGACGCACTCCGAAGAGACAACCCGGGAGTTGAAGCGCCTGGAACGTATCCTGGAAAGGGTCACCCAGGACTTGAAAGAAGCCCTGGAAGGGGCGGGCCGGGATCCCGGGCTGCCGCCTCCCCCCATGCCCTCCGTGGTGGTCCACAAGATCGAAGCCCCGGAAATCTTCGCCTCCTCCCGGGAAAAGGACTTCGGGGAAAATCGAGGCGGAACTTTTCTCCAGGAAGAACAGGAATTCACCCTGGAAGAAGAGGAAGGGACGGAAGACTTCAACGGCCCCGATCCGGAACCAGAAAACCCCTTTCCCCAGGCCGCGCCTCCCTCTCCTCCACCGGCGCCCTTCCCTTCCTCCGGGGGAGGGCTCCTCGTTCCCGCCGCGGGTCTTCTGCTGGTCTTCCTGGGGATCATCGGGCTCTTCGTGGCTTGGAACGGGATCCAGGGAGCGGAAGAACTCGAGGCCAAGTTGAAAGCCCAGCTCGAAGGGGCCCGCTTGACGGGAGGACTCCTGGCCAAGGCCGAGGAAAAGGCCCGGGAAGCAAAAAAACTCCAGGAAGAGCTCGTTGCCGGAATGAAGGAACTTTCGGCCCGGGGAAAAACCCTGCAGGCCGACCTGGGGAAAGCCATGGCCTGGATGGCCTCCTTTGAAGCCAGGGTGGGAAACCTGGAAAAGGCGGGGGCGGAATTGAAAAAGGCCCTCCAGGAGGCATCCCGGGCGGGAAAAGAGGCTCGGGCCTCGGCGCATCTCTCCGCGAAGGCCCTGGCCCGGGCGGAAACGGCCCTTTCCCACCTGGAAGAGGTCTCCAGCGCCATGGCGGCCTTCGCGGAAATCCTGGGAAAAGAGGAAATCCTCCGGGCCCGATTGGACGGGGACAAGTTGAGAAACCGCCTGGCCTCCACGGGCAGGAAGACCTGGGAACCTTATCCCCTGCCAGGATCCTCGCGAAACAAACCGGAAACCGCTTCCTTTCCGGATTTCGAACAGGGAAGGAAGCTTCCCAAGGCGATCCGGAACGTAATCGATGGGCAAACCATGATCCTCGTCCCTCCGGGAAAGATGATCCTGGGGGACGAAAAGGGAGGGGGAAATCCCGACGAAAGGCCCAGGGGACGGAAGAAGAGCACCCTGGTGGTGGAAATCACCAGGCCTTTCTACGTGGGACGCACGGAAGTGACCAACGCCCGTTACCAGATGTTCGTGCGATCCACGGGCCATACCCCTCCCCCATACTGGGGGGCAAACCGGTGTCCCCGGGAACTTCTCGATTTCCCCGTGGTATGCGTATCCTGGAAGGACGCCCGGGCCTATTGCGAATGGGCGGGACTCCGCCTTCTGACCGAGGCGGAATGGGAATATTGCGCCAAATCCCCCCTGAATGGACGCTCCGTGGGCCCCTGGCCCTGGGGTAAAAGACCGCCCGATACGTCTCTCGCCAACTACGACCCCACCCCGCCCCTCAGGTTGAAAGAAAAGGACTGGATGTTCTGGCTCCAGCCCGCGGGCGCGGAAGAAAGGGGGAAAACCCCCTGGGGACTGCTCCAGATGGCCGGAAACGCGGCGGAATGGTGCCGGGATTGGTACCGGGAATCCTGGTATACGACACTGGCGGAGCGGGGCGGGACGGTCCGGGATCCCCAGGGCCCTCCCTTCGGCCTGGGAAAGGTGGTTCGCGGAGGATCATGGTGCTCTCCGGAGGAGGAGCTCCGATCCACGGCGCGGCAAATGGCACCGCCTGATGAAAAATTTACATTCATCGGGTTCCGCTGCGCCCGGGACGCCGAAACCGTGCGTTGATCCCCCGCGTGGCGGGAATCCGCCCCCAGGAACGGTCTACAGTGTTCTCTTTCCCCACCCGGGAAGGAGGAAACCCCGAATCCCCGCCGGGGAAGATGGGAAAAAATTAATTTTTTTCCCTTGACTGTCCGATCGTAATCACTATTTGATGGTCGTATGGACGATGCGCTGGCCCGACATGTGAAACAGGCCGGCCCTCGTCCGGGCGGTTGGATCCTTTCGAAAAGAATCGAGGCGGGCCCGGCGCCGGGAAAGAAAGGGATGTTCCGGCGGATCCGGGCCCAGGGACGAGGACCCGAACCCCTTGGATTTCCGGGGTGAAGGGCCTTCTCCCGCAAACGACGGAACAACGAAAGGAATGCTTGTGCCGGGTTCCCCCCGATCCCTCTTGGAGAGAGCCGCAGAGGTTCTCCACGGTTCAAGGCTGCCGGGGAGGGATCGGAGCCTGATTTCTCCGGGCCGGTTGTGTGGCCGGCCCCCCCGGGCGGGACTACGCCCCCGTCCCGGTGGAAACCCCTTTTTCGAGGAATAGACAACAACAAGAGGTCGGAAATGGACAAGAACAAGAAATTTTGCCTGAAGCTCTACTACCTCAGGACGCGCGAGAAGAAGATGACCCAGAAGAAGGTCGCCACCCAGCTGGCGATCCGGCAGGCCACCCTCTCCAACCTGGAGCAGGGGTCCTCCATGCCTTCCCTGGACATCCTTCTCAAGCTTTGCCAGTTCTACAACGTCACTCCCACGTGGCTCCTGGACGACAAGGCTCCCCTGGTGCCTACGCCCAACGACCGCTGGACGGCCCGCGAGAAGGTCCGCGGCAAGGCCGGCAGGATCTCTCCCGCCGAGGAGAGGAAGCTTGCCGCCGCCATGCAGGAGGAGCTGAAAGCCAACGCCCAGCGCCGGCGCGGCTACAAGACCAAGAAGAAGGCGGCCCCCAAGAAGACCACCAAGAAGAAGAAGAGGGGTCGTCCCAAGAAGAAGGTCGCCGCCAAGAAGACCACCAAGAAGAAGAGAGGACGCCCCAAGAAGAAGGGCCGTCGCTAAGATCGGCCTTCATCCCGGCAGCCTGGAAACGCCCCGGAGCCTCGGCCCGGGGCGTTTTTTCGCCCGGGGGGCAAAAAAAATTCCAAGTGCCCCGTTGAAACCCCGGCCCATTTCCCTTTCTCTTTCCCGGGTACGATCACCCTCTCCGAGCCGTCCAGGGTCGGACGCGGACCCAGGCAAGGAGAGGGGTCCAGCCGGTGGAGCGGCGGCCCCACCCGGCGCATGCGAAGGAGCCTTTATGTGTGGCACGGCCATGGATGCCGGCAGACCTTGTCGAGGGACTTTCACTTAGCCCGGGTGATTCCGGAATCATCCGGACCTGCAAAAAGGATCGGAGGCGGATGAATTGAACAAGGATTACTACGGACCCCACCTCATGGTGGACATTCTCGAGGCCGATCGCGGCGCCCTTGGAAACCTTTCGAAGGTTTCCTCCTTTCTCGACGAGCTTCCCGACCGGATCGGAATGAAGAAGCTCACCCCCCCCATCGCTTTCCCTTACAACCCTGGGGGTGATCCCACGGATCCGGAAGCGGGCATCACCGGGTTCATCGTGATCGCCGAGAGCCACATCTCGATCCATACCTACCCTCACCAGGGGAGGGCATACTTCGACGCCTTTTCCTGCCGCCCCTTCAAACCGGCCCAGGTCCTGGACCTCCTTCTGCGCGCCTTCAAGGTCACTCGATACCATTCCAACCTGGTGAAACGGGGAGCCTTGAACCCGCGCTGCTCCCTGGGCGAGATCCCCACCACACCCCGGCCCTGAACGTCCTCCAGCCGGGGGATACCAGTCAGGAGGCAAGGTGGACGACCGGAAAGGGGCTCTCCCTCCGCCTCCAGGGGAGGGAAAGAAAAAACGGAAGAGGGGCAAACGAACCCTTCGCGTCCTGGGATTCCTTTTCCTCTCCATCCTCCTGCTCTACCTTTTCAGAATCCCCCTGTTCTCGGGGATCCTCAAGTCCTACCTGGGGGAAATCCTTTCCCGCGAACTCCACCTGCCCCTGGAGATCCGGTCCCTTTCCGGGTCCTGGATCACGGGCGTGGAAATCCATGGGGTGAAGTCGGGTTCACCCCCGGCGGAAAGCGTCCTTCGAAAGCTCGACATTCAAGCCATCCAGGTCTCCTATGCTCCTTGGGAGCTCCTGCTGGGCCGCCCTGACTGGATCCGCCGGGTCTGTATCCGGGGCCTGGCGCTCCACATCGACCTGGACCGGGAAAAAGGCCGCTCCTCTCCAACCTCCCCCCCGCCCAGGCCTCTTCCGGCCTTCCTTTGGAAACTCACTCCCCTGGTGGAGGTGTCCATCCTGGACTTCGACCTCCACCTGGAAGGCAAGAGCATCCACCTGGAAGGAGGGAGGTTTCACATGGCCCCCGATGGGGCCTGCACCCTGCTGGGACGGGAACTGGCTTTTCCCACCCCATGGAAGGAAAAAGGCCCCTTGCGCCTTCGATTCCAGAGAAAGGAGGCCGTCCTCCGGGGAATCCGGGGCAGCGTGGCCCGGGGGACGCTTTCCCGGGCCCGGGTGGATTTTTCACGGTTCCCGGGAAACCTGGCCTTCCGGGGATTCCTTGCGCACCCCCTGGGGAATGTGGAGTTCCAGGGGAAATTGGAGCGAAAGAAACTCACCTTCCACGTGGAAGGGAGAAGCCTAAGCCACGAGAGTCTTTCCTTTCTCCTCCCCAAGGGGTTCCCGCGGACCTTCCACACAATCGACCGCCTTTCCGCCGGCGGCGCCTTCCTCCTGGACGCCCCGGAAAGGAGCCTCGGCACGTGGAACCTCTCCCTGAGCGGAAGGGGAAAAGACCTCCTCCATTCGGTGACCCGGGCCGGGTCCTACGACCAGGGGGA
>CAYQBW010000166.1:0-6281 GCA_964415725.1 uncultured Planctomycetia bacterium | reverse complement strand
CCGGGAGGCGGCGTCCTCCATCAGCTTGGGAAGGAGGGAGTGGAACCCCAGGTCCAGGTAGAGCTTTTTCAGCGCCTCCCTCTCCACGGGCCGGACCTTGAGGTCCTTGGGGTCCACGGGAAGGTCCAGGTCCGTCCGGATCCGGACGAGTTCCTTGGCGAGCCGGACCTGGTCCGCGTTTTCCACAAGGGCCTTGGCGATCCTGGATCGCTTGTATTCGCTTCCCCGCGCGAGGATTCCCTCGAGGTCCCCGTAGAGGCGGATCAGCTCGGCCGCGGTCTTGGGACCGACCCCCGGGACGCCGGGGATGTTGTCGCTGGCGTCTCCCACCAGGGCCAGGAAGTCCTGGAACCTTTCGGGGGGCACGCCCCATTTGGCCTCCACCCCCTTGGGGTCCAGGACCTCCACCTCCTCGGAGCGGGAGAGGATGTTGTAGATCTTGATCCCCGGGGAGACGAGCTGGGCGAAGTCCTTGTCCCCCGAGACGATGTAGACTTCCAGGCCTTCCTTTTCCCCCCGCCTGGCCAGGGTGCCGATTACGTCGTCCGCCTCGACCCCTTCTTCTTCCAGGGTGGCAAGGCCCAGGCGCCCTGTGATCTCCTTGATCCAGGGAATCTGCTCCACCAGTTCGGGCGGGGTCTTCTCCCGGGTGGCCTTGTAACTTGGGAGAAGGGCGTGGCGGAAGGTCTTCTTCGGCCCGTCGAAGGCCACGGCCGCCCGGGCGGGCCGGTCCCTTTCCAGGAGCTTGTGCAGGGTCTGGGCGTACCCGAAGGCCGCCCCCGTGGGCCTTCCATCGGGGGAAGTGAGGGAACTTTTGGCGAAGGCGAAATGGGACCGGTAGGCCAGGGCCGTACCGTCCAGGAGGAAGAGGGCTTTCTCTGGGTCCATGGGGGTCCGCTCCCAGGCTCTCCCCCTTCCCGGAAGAGGATTTTCCCCCCCGGGAGGACGGAAGGAAAGGACAGGCTCTGGAGCCTGCACTCGGTGCCTTCCCTTCCCGGAAAAAGCCGGACCCCACCTTTCGGCCCTTCCTGGATCCACAGATTCCGCGGAGGAGCCTCTATTTAAGGAAGTACATAGAAAACCTCCTCCCGCCCTTGGGGGGAGGGAGCCCGGAGGAGGGAGGAAGTCAGGGCTTTTCCAAGCCCTGGCGCATCCGGACCCTGGTGGCCCGGAGGCTCTGCTTCTTCCTGCGGGTGGGCTTCACCCCGTGGTTGGGTCCCCCGACGCGGACCTTGCGCCGCCTGCCGCTGACTTTTGCGTGTGCCATGGCGGGGGAATGTAGCGTGCCGGAAAAAAAGCGCAAGCCCCGGGCTGGAAGGTCCCGGCTCAATCCGGCACGGGAGCCCTGTCGGCCAGGCTCACCAGCACCACCGCCGCCCCGGCCAGGACGAAGGAGACGAGCCGGACCGTGAGGAAACCCTCCAGGGCCGGGGTGGCGGCCCAGACCACGGTGGAGAGGGTGCCCACGATCATGCCCGCCAGGACTCCCTTGCCGGTGGTTCGCTTCCAGTGGAGGGAGAGGACGATTCCCGGCCCGAAGGACGCCCCCAGTCCGGACCAGGCGTAGGAGACTACGTTGTAGATCAAGGCATGGGAGGTCACGGCCAGGAGGAAGGCCAGGCCGCCCACGACGAGGGTGGTGATCCGGGAGAGGCGGACCAGCTCCTTCTGGGTCATGCCCGGTTTGAAAATCCGGTGGACCACATCTTCCGAGACGGCCGAGGTGGTCACCAGGAGCTGGGAGTCCGCCGTGGACATCATGGCCGCCGCGGCGCCGGAGATGAACACCCCCGCCAGCCAGGGGTGGAGGAGGTGGAGGGCCAGGTCGGGCATGAGCTGTTCTTTGTCTCCGCCGGGGGGGACGCCCACCAGGGCCGCCCCGAAGATCCCGATGAAGAGGGCGCCCGTGAAGGCCAGGGCCGCCCAGGTGATGGCGATCCACTTCCCCGCCTTCACGGCCTTGGGGTCCCGGACGGACATGTAGCGCACGATCACGTGGGGCTGGCCCAGGTAACCCAACCCCCAGCTCAGCCCGCCGACCACGGCCGCCGCGGCGGCCCAGCCGGTCTTGCCCCCGACCAGGGAGGAGATCCCCGGGCCCAGCCTTTCCAGGGCCGCCCCCACGTCGATTCCCCGGGCCGCCACCTCCGCCCAGGCTACCAGGGGAAGGACCACCAGGGTGGAGAGCATGATGATGCCCTGGATGAGGTCCGTCCAGGCCACGGCGAAGAACCCGCCCATGACCGTATACACCACGATCACTCCCGTCCCGAGGACCATGCCCTGGAACTCCGGGATGTGGAAGGTGGCCTCCAGGACCTTCCCCGAGCCGCTCACCTGGGCCGAGAGGTAGACGGCGAAGAAGAAGACCACGATGGCCGTGGCGGTGATCCGGAGGACCTGGCCCGTGGCGCCGAAGCGGCGGACGAAGTATTCCGGGATGGTGAGGGCCCCGAGCCTTTGGGTCTCCCTTCTCAAGGGCCCCGCCACGATCCACCAGCTCAGCGCGATTCCCGAGACGCAACCCACCACGCTCCAAATCTCCACCAGGCCCGTGGTGAGGATCGCCCCGGGAAGGCCGAGAAGGAGCCAGGCCGACTCCCCGCTGGCTCTCTCGGAGAAGGTGGCCACCCAGATGTTCAGCCTCCTGCCGGCCAGGAGGTAGTCCTCGCCGGTCTTGTTCAGCTTGTAGGTGGCCAGTCCCACCAGGAGGACCACCACCAGGTAGGTGAGGAACCCGATGAGCGTGGGATCGGTGAGGTCCACTTTCTCAGCTCCCCGTCAATTGAACTTCACACCCTGGAAGACAACGGAGTAGAGGATCCAGGCGATTGCGCCGGGGCAGACGAAGCGGAGCAGGGTCTTCCAGAGAAGGTGGAGCCGGAAGGGACCGTGGCCTTCCTCGACCTCTTTTTTCGTGAAGGCCGAGGAGAGATACCAGCCGACGAAGAGGGACGTGAGGAGCCCGCCGATGGGAAGGAGGAAATTCGCCGCCAGGTAATCAAAGGTATCGAAGAACCCCGAGGCCTTGGGGGCGAGAGGGGCGAACTTGGACGTGAGGAACTTGTTGGACCCGAAGCTCAGGGCCGAAGGGACCCCCATGGCGAAGGTGGCGAGCCCCACGGTGATGGTGGCGAAGGAGCGTTTCCACCCCAGGTCGTCGATGAACCAGGAGACCAGGACCTCCAGGAGGGAGATGGTGGAGGTCAGGGCGGCGAAGCCCACGAGCAGGTAGAAAGAGGGGGCCAGGATCCTCCCAAGAGGGAGGTTGTAGAGCATTTCCGGAAGGGTGGTGAAGAGGATCACGCTGCTGGCGCCGAACTTTCCCCGCTGATCCGGGGGGACGCCCATGATGATGGTGAACATGATCACCGAGGCCATGAGCGCCACCAAGGTGTCCAGTCCGCAGACCATGGCGGCGGAGCGGGGAATGGACTCCTTGCGGGACATGTACGAGCCGTAGGTGAGCATGGCGCCCATCCCCAGGCTCAAGGAAAAGAAGGCCTGGCCCACGGCCTCCAGGATCCCCCGGGCGCCAATCTTTCCCGGGAGGAAGAGGCGCTCCAGGGCGGGGAGGAAACTGGACGTCGTCGCCGCCACGGCCACGAGCAGAAGGAGGATGAGGAACAAGGCGGGCATGAGCACCTTGGTGACGGCCTCGATCCCTTTCTTTACGCCGAAGACGATGACCCCCGCCGTGAGGGCCATGAAGATCCCGTGGTAGAGGACCTGCTTGTCCCCCTCCTTCAGGAAGGCCATGAAATCACTGCCTACCTTGGCGGCCTCGGCCTTCGTGAACCCCTCGGCCGACCAGGCCAGGCACTTGCCCACGTATTCGATGGTCCACCCGGCCACGACGGAATAATAGGAGAGGATGATGAAACCCGTGCCGATGCCGAGCCAGCCCACCAGGCTCCACCATTTGCCCCCGAGCCTCCGGAAGGCCCGGACCGGGTTGGAAGCCGTGGAGCGCCCCACGGTGATCTCCGCCATCATGATGGGGAGCCCGAGCAGGAGGACCGCCGCCAGGTAGACCAGGACGAAGGCACCCCCCCCGTTCCGGTGGGCCATGTAGGGGAACTTCCAGAGGTTTCCCAGGCCCACGGCGGAGCCCGCCGCGGCCAGGATGAACCCCATCTTCCCGAAGGTCCCCCTCGCCCTCGATCCGCCCGAGCCGCCCGTCGCCGCCATGGCTTACTCCCGCGCTACTTGTAGACCTTGTGAACCTTGGAAAAGTATTCCTTCGTGAGGCGCACCACCACGGGCGTCAAAACCAGGACCGAGATCAGGTTGGTCGTGGCCATCAGCCCCATGGCCAGGTCCCCGTAGTTCCACACCGTCTCCAGGGCGAGGACCGCCCCCAGGTAGGTGAAGCAGATGTAAGCGATATGATAGTATCGCGTATATTTTACGCCGAGAAGGTATTCCACGCACCGATCCCCGTAATAGGCCCAGGAGATGATTGTGGAGAGCCCGAAGAGAAAGACCGAGATGGAGACCACCAGGTTTCCGAGCCACCCCAGGCCGAGAGTCTCCTCGAACCCCTTGTGGAAGGCCCGGGCCGTCAGGGCCGAGCTGGAGAGGAGCATCTTTCCCGAGAGGGCCAGGCTGATTCCCTTCCCCTTCTTGGTGGTGAGGGTCCCGTTCCGGAGGGTCAGCTCCCCGGTGTAGGGCTTTCCCCCCTGGAGAAGCCTGGGTTCGTCGACGAAGGCGTCGTTCAAAATGAAGCGAAGCCCCTCGGGCTTTCCCTCCCGGACCCGGAAGGTCCCCTGGTAGTCGGCCAGCTCCACCGGGTGTTCCCCGTGGAGGTCCCGGTCCGTCACGGGGCGCTTCGGGGCGGCCTTCACCTGGATCTTGTTCAGCTCCAGGGGGCGCACCTGGGGAAACTTCTCCTTCCAGACCCCCGTGGTGACGATCACCAGCCCCGTGAGGGTGCAGATCATCAGGGTGTCCACGAAGGGCTCCAGCAGGGCCACCACTCCTTCCCGGACGGGTTCGTGGGTCCGGGCCGCGGCGTGGGCGATGGGGGCGCTTCCCTGGCCGGCCTCGTTGCTGAAAAGGGCGCGCTTGACTCCCCAGAGAAGGGTGAAGCTGAAGGCCCCCACGGCGGTCCCGCCGAAGGCGGCCGAAGGGGTGAAAGCTTCGCGGAAGATGGTGGCGAAAAGGTGGGGGAGCTTGCTGGGCTCGCCCAGCAGGATGATCAAGGCCCCGATGGTGTAGAGGACCGCCATGGTGGGCATGAGCCTGGAAGAGACCGCCCCGATCCGCTTGATGCCGCCGATGATCACGAGCCCCGCCGTGCCGGCCAGGATGAGGCCCACGATCCACCCGGGCAGGCCGAAGTCCGAGGCGGCGGAGACGGCCACGGTGTTGGCCTGGTTCATGTTGCCCGTGCCGAAACTGCAGAAGACGGCGAGGACGGCGAATGCGCCGGCCAGGATCTTCCAGTGTCCGCCCAGGCCGCGCTCCATGGTGTACATCGGCCCGCCAGAGACGTTCCCCTCGGCGTCGAAGGTGCGGTAGTTGTGGGCCAGGGTGACCTCGGTGAACTTGAGGGTCATCCCGAAGAAGCCCGAGACCCAGAGCCAGAAGACGATGCCCGGCCCCCCGTAATGGATCCCCAGGGCCACGCCGGCGATGTTCCCGATCCCCACCGTGGCGGAAAGGGCCGTGGTGAGGGCCTGGAAGTGGTTGATGTCCCCCTTGTCCCTGGGGTCGTCGAACTTGCCCCGGATGCAGTCGATGGCGTGCTTGAAGAGCCGGATGTTCGGGAAACCCAACCGGATGGTGACGAAGATCCCCGCCCCCAGCAGCATGGCCACGAACCAGGGGAAGACCGTGGGGGTGTTCCAGACCAGGTCCACCCCGGTGTCCACGAACTGCTTGAAGAGGGCCTGGAGATCCATGCGCGACTCCTAAGGGCTTCAAGGAGAGGATGGGGCGTTTCGTCTTCCGGCGGGGGCCGATAGAAAAGCCCCATTGGACCGGCCCGGCCGGGGGAGTTCAAGGAAAGGGCTGGGGCTAGGTCCCGAGCCGGAGGGCTTCGCTCACGGCTTCCTCAGGCCCCCGGGCCTCCACCACGCCCGCCACCTTCCAGCCTCCCAGGCTCACCACGGGAACGCCTCTCTTGAGCCCCAGGGCGATCTCGCTGAGCGTGCCCGGCCCTCCTTCCAGGGCCACCACGGCGTGGGCGCAACCCGCCACCAGGGCGTTGCGGGCTTCTCCCAGGTCCGTGGGGAATGCGATATCCACGAAACGGTTCGCCTGGGACCGGTCCGGCC
>CAYQBW010000165.1:0-6292 GCA_964415725.1 uncultured Planctomycetia bacterium | reverse complement strand
ACCTCCAGGACCCCAGGTCGTCCCAGGCAAAGGGGGCGGGAAGGACCAGGCCCCGGTCGGTCTTCTCCATGACCACCTTGTCGATGGGCCCCTTGGGCGCTTTGGGGAAATGCTCCTCCAGGGCCTCCTCCCAGCGGGGCGACCCCCAGGCCCGGTCCAGGGCCTCCACGACCTCGGCCAGGTCCGGGGCGTGGCGGCGGATCTCTTCCAGGAGGACGGCGGCCTTCCACACGAAGATTCCGCTGTTCCAGAACCAGCCTCCCTCCTCGAGCCAGCGGGCGGCGGTCTGGGCGTCGGGCTTCTCCCGGAAGGTCCGCACCCGGTAGAAGTCCAGCCCCTTTTCCCCGAAGGCCCGGTCCCCCCGCTGGATGTATCCGTACCCGGTGGCCGGGAAGGTGGGGGATATGCCGAAGGTCACCAGGGCGTCCCTGTCGCGGGCCGCCGCCGCGGCCGCCGCCAGGGCCTCCCGGAAGGCCGCGGCCGGGGCGATGAGGTGGTCCGCCGGAAGCAAGGCCATGACTGCCCCGGGCTCGGCCTTTTCCACCAGGAGCGCGGCCAGGGCGGCGCAGGGGGCCGTGTCCCTGGGCACGGGTTCGGCCAGGACCCGGGGACGGATTTCCTCAGGCACGGTCCGGCGGATCACCTCGAGCTGGGGCCGGCTGGTGAGAATGGTGATCCGTCCCGGGGGAACCAGGCCTTCCAGGCGTTCCAGGGTCTGCAGGATCAAGGGAGACCCTCCCGCCACGGAGAGGACCTGCTTGGGGCGGGTCTTCCTGCTGGCCGGCCAGAAGCGGACGCCGGAGCCTCCGGCCATGATGACGGCGTGCAGCATCTCAGTCTCCTTTTTTTCCTTCCTTTCCATCCACGGCCAGGGCCCGCTCGGGGAGGCCGGACAGGTCGGGAAGCACCGGGAAGGTGGGAGGCGGGGATCCCCCCACGGGAAGGATCGGGCTCTCCAGGGTGATGTTGTAGTCCCTCAGCGTCCCCCTCATCCTGTATCCCAGGATCGGGTTGAGCATGAAGGTGCCCAGGTTTCCCGCCTTGAAGTGGAAGTCGAATCCCTTGTCCAGGTCGAAGACGCCCGTTCCCTTCACGTCGAAGAAATTGGAGCGCAGGGTGATCTCCTGGAAGATGGCCTTCCCGTCGTGGACGCGGATCACCAGTTTCCCTTCCTGGAAGGAGGGAGACCTCTTCTTGGTCAGGAGCCGGTAGAGGTCGTCCAGAAGGGGGACCTTCCCGATGAAGGCCTCCTTGGCGACCAGCCGGAGCCGGGCCTTCATGTCCCGGGGGTCGAGGTCCGGGATCTCGGCTTCCAGGTTCCCCGAGAGGGAGCCCCTGTAGGGAGCGGGGGACGGACCGAAGGCGGAGAGGAGTCGCTTGATCCGTATTCCGGAGAACCGGATGTTCATGGTCACGGCGTGGGGTTCGGAGTAGCCGAAGGTGAAGACGTCCCTGCCCTTCTTGTAGCCCGTCACCTCCCCGCCGGCCAGTCCGGCCCTTCCTTCCAGGATGCGCAGGGATTTCTCCGTCGACTCCAGGGAGGCGGTGATGCCTTCCAGGGGAATCCCCAGGACCTTCATGGTCATCCCTTCCAGGTTGCCCCGGACGTAGGCCTTTCCTCCCTCCAGCCTCCCCTCCAGGATGGAGAAGGGCCCCTTGATCCCTTCCACCGGAACGCCGAGGACCGCCTTGCCCCCCAGGGCCTCGAAGTGCCCGGAGAAGCGGATCTTCAAAGGTCCCCCCCCGCGGGGGACCCGGAAGAAGAGATCCAGGGGGACGAGTCTCAGGGCGCCCCTGGCTTTGCGCTCCAGGTAGATCCGGTCCACGGGAGCGTCCATGAGCCGGGCCAGGCGGTCGTCCACGGGGAAATTTTCCGACGTCACCCGGACCTCCACGGTGGTTTCCTCCTTCCCGAGCCGGACCTTTCCCCTGGGAACGGCGACCCTGGCCTTGCCCAGGAGCCCTTCCATCCAGAGGATGTCCATGCCTTCGGGAAAGGCCAGGACCGTGCCCACCACGCCCGTGGCTTTGTCGGGAAGGAGGCGGCAGTCGCTTTCCACACCCAGAAGCTGGATTTCCGAGGATCCCCGGATCCGGGTCTCTCCCTTGGCCCGTTCCAGGTGCTGGACCAGGTCCACCGTGCCCCGGGCCGAAAGCAGGTCGAAGACCTCCCTGCGGAGGAACCCGTAGTCGTTGAGGAGGCTCCCGAGCCTCTGGGTGATCCGGACCTTGCGGGAGACCACGATGACGTCCATGGCGGAGGGGAGGTCCGAATTCCTTTCCCCTTCCAGGGTGCCGTACACCGACACGGGCGATCCCCAGGCGAAACCGTGGATCCCCAGGATGTCCGTGTGGATGATCCTGGGGCTTACGGTGACGAAAACTTTGCCCCCCGCCCGGGTGACGGGGACGGGGAATCCGCTGTAGGTGAAGCTTCCGTCTTTCAAGGAGAGGGTGACGTAGAAGACCGGCCCGCTCCCGCCCGGCCGGCCCGCCGCGGCCACTTCCATGTCGGCCGTCCCCCGCGGTGAGAGAACCTTCCAGAGCTTTTTCGAGGAAGGCGCCATGGCTTCCATGGCCTTCCGGAGCTTGTCGTCTATGGGGACGTCCCGGGCGGAAACGGTGAGTTCCATCCTTTCCGTGGGGGGGCCCTCTCCAAAAGGAAACCGGCCGTGCACTTCCACCAGGGGCGCGCCTCGTCCCCCCTGGATGTCGAAGGAAACCCCCTCCGGAAGAATGGCCACTGTTCCGGTGAGATCCTCGATCCTGTAGGGAAAGAGCCGGAACGCCGCCGAAGCGCCCCTGGGCGTGAGGGTGGTTTCGATCCGGATCTTGTCCTCCCCCCCCTTGCGGCGCACCACGACGCGGGCGTCGAATCGCCCCCGGGGGGCGTAATCCCGGTAGAGTTTCTCTCCCTTGGGAAAGGCGGCCGCCAGGGCTCTTTCCAGGTCTTTCCCGAAAGGCACCCCTTCGGCCTGGATCACCAGGCGGATGCGTCCCTTCTTTCCTCCCGGAGGGACCAGGACTTCGCCGCCGAGAGAGACTTTTCCTCCCCCCGCCCGGGCCTGGATGTCCCTGAGGACCACCAGTCCTCCCGGGAGGATCCGCACTTTTCCCGATACGTGGTCCAAGGGATAGGGGAAGCTGGCCGTCCTCTCCCCGTGGCTGGGGGGAAACCCCAGGAAAGCGGCCCTGGAGTCCCGCACGGACAGGTCCACCGTGGCCGCGGGAGGGCCTCCCCCGGGCGGGCTCTTCAAAAGAATTCTGGCGTCCGCCCTGCCTCCCCGGGGCTCGAAAGCGCGCCAGGCCCGGGCCGGGTCTTCCAGCTTGGACGCCAGGAGGGCCTTTTCCATGGCCGTGTCCAGGGCCACGTCCTTGGCCTGGAGAAAGAGATCCCAGGACGCTCCGGGGCCTCCCGGGCGGACCACCTTGCCCTTTACCTTGAAAGAGGCCCGCGTGGTCTGGGAGGAGATGTCGGCCAGGAAGGTGCCTCCCTGGTCCGTCCTCGCTTCCAGGGTTCCCTGGAAGCCCGTCACCCTGTAGGGCACCACGGGGGGAGTGAAATCCATGCCCTTCAAGGCCAGGCGCAATCCTCCCCGGAGCTTTCCCCGGGCGTCGGGATACTGCATCCAGAGTTGGAGATCCGCCTTTCCCCTGGGCCGAATCCGCGCCAGGAACTCGTCCACCAGGGGAAACCCGAGCCGGGTCCCCGGCTCGAGGCGGATTCCTTCCCAGCTTGCCTTGAGGCGGATCGCAGGGCTTCCCCGGCGGGGGACGGTGAGGACTCCCTGGAGGTTCAACCCGCCACCCAGGGGAAGGGCGATTCTTCCTTTGATGGAGTAGGCCCTGGTTCCCCCCCGGCTTTCTCCGGGTTCCAGGGAAAGGGAGATCTTGTCCAGGGTCCAGGTGGGTTTCTTCGCTCCCGGGAGGTAGAGATAGCAGATCGAGTCTTCCACCCGGACGGGGGGGAGATCGGCGCCGCTCCCTTTCTGGGAGGCCAGGTCCACGATCTTGGAGAGATCCGGGGCCTCTTTGGCGCCGAGACGCAGGTGGAGGGCGATCCCCGTCAACGTAACCTGGTCCATGGCCCCGGGATCCAGGGGATTCCGGGAGATTCCCACCAGGACCTTCCGGACCGTAAGGAATTGCTTTCTCGGCCTGTCCGGGTCCCGGAGGTTGAAGTCCTTGATCTCCACCGTTCCCCCGAGAAGGTCCACGTCGGCCTTTCCCATGCCGAAACGCCCCTTGAGGACCTTGGAGAGGACCTGGCGCACGATGGCCCGCCCCGCGCCCGTAGTCCGAAGGATCAGCCAGGTCCCAAGCAGGAGGACCAAAAGAGAGAGGAAGAAGATGAACAGCGCCTTCCGGACTTTCATGGGTGGAGGGGCTCCATCCTTTTCTGGAGGGCCACGCGCCTGACCCTTTTACCGATTCCGCAGAGGATCTCATAGGGCGTGGTTCCGGCGAGGCGGGCCATCTCGGCGGCGGAGATCTCCTGGTCTCCCTCTTTTCCGATCAAGGTCACCGGGTCTCCCACCCGGACTCCGGGAAGATCACCGATGTCCAGGCAGAGATAGTCCATGGAAACCCTTCCGGCGAAGGGCACGCGTTTGCCGCGGATCAAGGCGCAGGCGCCCTTCTCCAGGCCCAATCGCCAGGGAATGCCGTCGTTGTAACCCACCGGCACCGTGGCGATCCGGGTGGCTTTGGGGGCGCGCCAGGCCCCCTCGTATCCCACGGGGGTCCCGGCGGGAACATCCTTGTAGAAGATCACCTGGGAGCGGAGGGAGAGGACGGGTTTCAGTTCCCGGGAGGCGGGGAATTCCGGGGGAAGGATGCCGTAGGCCGCGATTCCCGGGCGGACGGCGTCGAAGCCGAGTCCAAGCCCGCAGAAGAGGGCGCAGGAGTTGGCGCAATGGGCCAGGGCGGTCCGGGGAAGGAGTCCCCGGCGGCGGAGATCGGTCACGACGCGCGAAAACGTTTCCTCCACTTTCTTCATCTCCTCTCCCGGCGGAAAGGAGGCGTGGGCGAAATGAGTGTAGATTCCGGCCATTTCCAGGCCCGGGCGCTCCAGGATCTCCCGGGCGAGCCGGGGCGCCTGGTCGGGGGAAACGCCGAGGCGGCCCATTCCCGTGTCGATGTTCAGGTGGACCCGGAGGCTGCGGCGCGCGCGCAGGGCGACCTGGGAAAACCTGTCCAGCCTGGTGGAGGAGTGGACTCCCAGGTGGATTCCCATGCGGGCGACGGTCTCGATCTCTTCGTCGATGATGGTTCCAAGAATGAGAATGGGCGCTTCCACTCCCGCGTCGATCAGCTCCAGGGCTTCGCGGCAGTTGCCCACGCCGAACATGGCGACTCCCTCCCGTTCGGCGCGGGGGGCCAGGATCTGCGCCCCGTGGCCGTAGGCGTCCGCTTTGACCACGAGAAGGATGGACTGGCGCGCCGAGAGTTCGGCCTTGATCCTGGCAAGGTTGGACGCCCAGGCCTCGAGGTCGATTTCCGCCCAGATTCGATAGGGGTATCTCAAAGGTTGCCCTCCCGGGAGGTGATTATGGTCTTCCCTCCCCGGGAGGCAAGCCGTTGGGAGTGGATGGGTCGGAAGGGCCGAATCTTGGGGCTAACCCCGTTTTTCTCGCTTTTTCTCCATTGACTCGATTGGAGCGTAGTTGTAGGTAAGCCCCAGCAAACGTGCGTTTTTCTTCCTCGTTCAAACCATCCCAAGGAGGAACCATGGCAGCAAGAAAAACGAAGAAGAAGGCCAAGAAGGCCGGACGGCCCAAGGCCAAGAAGGGCCCGGTGGAACTGCTCATCTCCAAAAGCAGGGTGAAAGCTTCGGTCCAGGAATGCAATGTCTCCAAGGAGTTCTACGAAGCGTTGGACGCCAAGGTGCGCGAGCTGATCGCCCAGGCCGAGGAGAGGGCCCTGGGGAACAAGAGGAAGACCCTTCGTCCCTGGGACCTCTGACGAACAGAAATCGTCTCGCGCGGGGCGGCCCGGGTTTCCACCCGGCGCCGCCCTTTTTTTTGTCTACCGGCCTTATGGCGGTTTCCCCCCGGGAGTAACCACGTGGCTCAAGGGAAGTAAGGAAACCATGCCCTTTTCAAGGGGTGCGCAAGGCGAAGGCCCCGGCGGGAACCGCGGAATCCGGCGAGCTTCCGACAAGATCCTTGACCTTTACCCGGAATGGGTGTAATTTGACAATTCTCAAAATCGTCTCGACCTGGGAGACCCTTTCCTTCGAGACGATCCCCTCGGGAAGAAACGGGCCTCCTCGGCCGGGACACCGGAAACA
>CAYQBW010000164.1:0-6350 GCA_964415725.1 uncultured Planctomycetia bacterium | reverse complement strand
TCCTCTTGGAGGGGGCGGCGCGGCGAGGGAAGGAGGCGGGGCGGGCCCCAGCCGGGCCTTTGCCCGCCGTTCCCGGCTGAGGGGTGAACTTTGCCTTTCAACGCCTCCCCGACCCACAGATTCTGCTGAAGTCCTTCTTTTCTCCATCGCCGCGGGGAATCTCTCAGGCGGTTGGCTTGAGGAGGTGTTGGTCTTCTCCTCGGCCGAAGGGGGAGGTTGACGGTGCTCCGGACCTTTCTCTTCGAACTCATCCGGCGCAGGTTTTTCTTCCTGGCCATCGCGCTGGGGGGGCTCGTGCTGGTTCTTCCCAGGCCGGAGGGCCTCACCCCCCAGGGACAGGGGACCCTGGCGCTCCTGGTCTTCGCCGTGGTCTGCTTCCTCACCGATCCCGTCCCCCTGCCGGCCGTGGCCCTCCTCATCGGGGTGGGCGAGGTGGTCTTCGGGATCAAGAGTCCCGAGGCCATGCCCCGCTCCTACATGAGCGGGGCGGTCTTCTTCATCCTGGGCTCCCTCATGATCGGCGCCGCCCTGGTCCACCAGAAACTGGACCGCCGGATCGCCCTCTTCCTGGTTCGGATCACCGGAACGGGTTTCAAGAGGGTGACCTTGGGCCTCTCGCTGCTGGCGGCGGTGCTCGCCTCCTTCGTGGGGCCCCACGTGGTGGCCGCCACCCTCATGCCCGTGGCCCTGGTCCTGGTGAGGCGAAACGGCGCCCCCCCGGAAGAAGAAAAGAAGATGGCCCGGACCCTTCTCGTGGCCCTTGCCTACAGCGCCGCCCTGGGAGGGTTCGGGACCCTCTCGGGGAGCGCCCGCAACGCCATCATGATGGAATACCTCCGGTCCAGGCCTTACGGCATCCACGTGGATTACCTGGAGTGGATCCTCCTGGCCTACCCCATGCTCCTGCTTACGGCTCCCTTGATCGCCCTGGTCTGCATCTGGACCTTCCGGGCCGGGACCAAGGATCTCTCCCGGGCGGTGGCCTCCCTTCGGGAAGACGCGGGCCGCTCCCAGGGTTCGGCCCAGGCATGGCTCTCCGGGGCCATCGTCCTCCTCACCCTGGTGGGTTTCTTCACCCTGGGCAAGCGAATGGGGATCGGCACCATCGCGGTGCTCGGGGCCACCCTTTTC
The DNA here is from genome assembly GCA_964415725.1 of uncultured Planctomycetia bacterium. Lineage (GTDB taxonomy): Bacteria > Planctomycetota > UBA1135 > UBA1135 > JALUZX01 > JALUZX01. The sequence continues at coordinate 5,219 of CAYQBW010000164.1, read as the reverse complement.
CTGGTGACGGGCCTGGTCACCTGGGAGCAACTGGACAAGGGGGTCAACTGGGGCGTGGTTCTCCTCTACGCCGCGGCCATCTCTCTCGGGATCTCCATGAGCGAGACCGGCGCCGCCCAGTGGGTGGCCCGCACGGTTCTGGACGGGCTGGCCCCCCTGGGCTTCCGCCACGGCCTTCCCCTTCTCTTCGTGGTGGGGCTCTTGACCATGCTCACAGCCAACGTGATGTCCGGGGGACCCTCGGTCTCGGTGATCGGGCCGGTCGTCCTGGCCTTGGGAGCCCTTTCCGGGGAGGATGTAGCCCTGGTGGGCGTGATGTGCGCCGCCGGCAGTTCCTTCTCCTACTTCACGATCATGGCCAACCCAGCCAACAGCATCGTCTACTCCTCCGGGTGGGTCCATCCCAAGGACTTCCTCCGGACGGGCTGGAAGATGGCCCTGGTCTCCCTCTTCCTGGTCCTCCTCCTGGCCGGGCTCTACTGGCCCCTCTTTTCCCTGTGAGGAAACATGGGAATCACGGAAAGGGAACGAGAGCGCGTGGAACTCCTGGCCGTGGTGGGTGACGAGGTCTCCACCCGGGACCTGGTGCGGTTCGTGGGGATCGTGGGGCTGGGTTTCGAGGCCAACGTGACCTTCCTGGCCGTGACCCCGGGCTCCCGCCAGGAATTCCGCTCCCACACCGACCTGGCGGCGGACCTCCTCCACGAGTGGGAGATGGAGACGGCGGCCATGAAGAAACTGGCCCAGGTGGAGGAACACCTGGTCTCCTTCCGGATGGTCATGGTGGGCGAAAGTGGGGAACCTATCACCAGGGCTCCCCTCCACCGGAGGAAGGACGGCGCCCTGGTGCGTGAACTTCTCGGCCTGGACGGCCAGACCTTCCGCCTCCTCCTGAGAGAGGGAAAGCTCGAGGAAGAGGTGGTGATCGAAACCCGGGAAAGGCGTTTCGGCATGATCTTTCTCGGGATGCCCAGGTCCTGGCGGCAGATCTACAGGGTCCTCCAGTTCACCGAGCCGCCTGTCCTGGTGGTCCGCAAATGGGAAGAGGGGGAATACAAGTTTCTCGTATGCTTCGACGGGTCCCCCCCTTCCTGGAGGGCCCTGCGCCTGGCGGCCCGCATCGCCAAGGTCCTGGTCGCCCCCCTGGAGGTTTGCGCCGTCACGGAAAGAGGCTTCTCCAGGGAGGACGCGCGGAAGGTCCTGGACAAGGCCTCCCGCTACCTGGAAAAAGCGACCATCCCCTCCCGGGTCTGCGTGGAGGAAGGCCCCTTCGAGAAGAGGATCCTGGCCAAGGCCGACGCCAGCACGATCCTCACCCTGGGGACGAGCCGCAGGAGCCAGGTGCGCCAGCTGCTCCTGGGAGCGGCGTCCCTGCGGCTGGCCTCCCGGGCTCCGGGTCCGGTGCTGGTGGTCAAGTAACCCGGACCGGGGAAAAGGGGCCAAAGAGGAAAGATTTTTCCGTTTTTCGCTCGATTTTTTTCTGTTGTCCCTTCCCTCTCTCCGTCTAATATGGCCTCGAATTCAACCCCCGGCGGCGGGACTTTCCGCCTGCCCGGCCTTTTGACAATCGTGGATATTTCCTTCCCCTTTATCCTGCGGGAGACTGGAAGTGACGGAAACAAAAGAGCCCATCAAGAGACGTTCATTCCTGGGCGTGGCGGTAGCCTCTCTCCTTGCCCTGGCGGGCGGTTTCGTGGCTCTCCTCGCGGGAGGGTTTCTCTACCCGGTCCGCAAAAAAAAGGGCAAACCCATCTTCGTCTGCCTGCTCTCCCAGGTCCCCAAGGGATCGACCCGGACCATCCTGGACCCGGCCAAGAGGAAGGTCATCCTGATCCACACCAAGGAAGGCGAACTCCTGGCCTTGAGCACGACCTGCACCCACCTGGGGTGCACCGTCTTCTACAGGCCGGAGAAACATCGCTTCGACTGTCCTTGCCACCAGGGCGTATTCGATGGGAAGGGGAACCCGATCTCGGGCCCTCCCAAGCGTCCCCTCGAAAGATACCCGGTCCAGATCCGGAACGGACTGGTTTTCGTTCAATTCGACTGACCCGGCGCGTCCGGTCCAAGGAGGAACCATGCCGACCAGAGAGGAACATCCTTTCCTCCGGGCGATCCCGATCGACATAGAGGGATTGTATGAAAAGGTCGACGAGCCCCTTCCCCACTCTTCCAAGAAGTGGTGGTGGTGCTGGGGCGGCGTCGTGGGACTTCTTTTCCTGGTCCAGGCGGTCACGGGCCTTCTGCTGGCCTTCTATTACCGGGCCGAGCCGGCCACGGCCCACCAGTCCATCCAATACATCACGGAAAACGCCCGCTACGGTTGGTTGATCCGGTCCATCCACCAGTGGGGCGCCACCTTCATGGTGATCGCCCTCTTCCTCCACATGCTCCGGGTCTTCGTGACGGGCGCCTACAGGGACGGAAGGTGGACGACCTGGGTGGTGGGGGTCTTTCTCCTGGGGACCACCCTCGGGTTGGCCTTCACCGGGTATTCCCTGGTCTACGACCAGACCAGTTACTGGGCGGTCACCGTGACGGGGAACATCCTGGCCCAGGTTCCTTTCATCGGGGGGACCCTGAAGAAGTTCTTCCTCGCCGGCGACGGGATCAACCAGGCCACGCTGAGCCGGATGTACGCCCTCCACGCCCAGGTCCTCCCGGCGGCCCTGATCGTCTTCGGGCTCCTTCACCTCTTCTTCATCCGGCTTCTCGGCATGTACCTGCCGGGCAACGAAAAAGACATCCAGGAAGAAAGGGAACTCACGGCCAAGGAAGGGCCCTACCACTTCTTCCCCGACCACATGCTGAGCGAGCTCGCCGTTTTTCTCTACGTCTTCCTGGTCATCCTCTTCCTCTCCATGATTTTCACCGCCAAGATGGGGGCCCCGGCGGATCCAACGGTCACGCCCGCCCACATCAAGCCGGAGTGGTATTTCTACCCCTTCTACCACTTGCTCAAGCTCGTTCCCGGCACGATCGGAGTGGCCCTCATGGGGATCGCGGCCGGGGCACTTCTCTTCTGGCCCCTCCTGGACCGGGTCTTGTTCAGCAAAATAGACCGCGCCCTCAAGTGGCGCTTCGAAACGGGCATTCTCATCGGAACGGTTTTCCTCGCGTTTTACCTGGCCTGGGCCTACATCGAGGCTACGGGTCCAAGCGCCTGACTTGAATTCATTACTTCTGGAGGATTCCATGGGTCTCAAGGCCAAGCAGGTGATCATCGCACTACTGTCCATCGCGATCCTCGTCGTGCTGGGGTTCGTGGTCTACACGGAGAAAGAGCACGTCCTCGTTGCGCGGACCGTGGTGATCAAGAGCGATTCCGCGGGCTGCGTCCATTGCCACGGCACCGAGGGGCACGAAGGCTTGCCCGGAAAGGACCCGGGCATCGTGGCCCAGTGGAAAGCCAGCGAGCACGCCGTCCAAGGGGTGGGATGCCTCGACTGCCACGGGGTACCCAAGGCCGGGGCGGTCTCCGACGAGCAGAATCCCCGGTTCGTGGTCAAGATGACCTGGGACAAGAAGACGGGCATCAAGACCAAGGAACTCGTCAAGAAAGACGGAAAACCCGTGGAAAGGCCCGACATCTGGAAGCACGAAGGGGCGGAGATCGTCACCGATGTCTCCCCCAGGACCTGCGCCCTATGCCACGAAAAGGAAGCGGAGGAATTCTTCAATTCCCGGCACAACTCGGCCGCCCAGTTCATCGGCTCGGTGGACAACTTCCTCGGGCGTTTCGCCGAAGGGCCGGCAGCGGCCAACAACGGGTGCCAGCAGTGCCACGGAAGCGTGGTGCGGGTCTCCAAGCCCGCCCAGGACGGAAACCCGCCGCAGTATGCCCCCGACACTTGGCCGAACACGGGCATCGGAAGGGTGAACACCGACGGCTCCTGGGGTTCCTGCTCGGCCTGCCATTCCCGGCATGAGTTCTCCGCCCAGGTGGCCCGCCGGCCCGAGTCCTGCGGGAAGTGCCACATGGGCCCGGACCACCCGCAGATCGAGATCTTCAACGAATCCAAGCACGGGATCGCCTTCCGGAAGAACCTGGCCAACATGAACATCGACGCCCCCGGCGGAGAGTGGATCCTGGGCAAGAACTACAGCCAGGCCCCCACCTGCTCCACCTGCCACATGGGGCCCGTCGCTCCCCACGGGAACCACAAGGGCCTGGAGCTCACCCACGAGGTGGGGGCCCGCATCTCCTGGACCCTCCGGCCCAAGGTCTCCATCCAGCCCAAGGGCATCAAGGGCAAAGATGGCAAAGTGATTCTCAAGGGCCCGGCCGGAAGGAGAGCGGACATGCAGCAGGTGTGCACCACCTGTCACTCCCAGGCCTGGGTGAACAACTTCTACGTCCAGTTCGACCAGGCCGTGGCCCTCTACAACAACAAGTTCGGCAAACCCGCCACGGCCATCTACAACTTCATGAAGAAAGAAAAGATCCTGGACGCGGTGCCCATGAACGAAAAGATGGATTTCCTCTACTTCGAACTCTGGCACCACGAGGGCCGAAGGGCACGCCACGGCGCCTCCATGATGGGCCCTGATTACGTCCAGTGGCACGGCTTCTACGAACTCTCCAAGCACTTCTACACCGAATTCCTGCCCCTGGCCCAGGAGATGGCCGAAAAGGCCGGCAAGGGGGAGCAGATGAAGAAGTTCATCGAGGCCACCCTCCACGGAAAGGACGGCAAGGACTGGGAGAAATACCACCGCTGGACCAAGGGCCTCTCGAAAGAACAGAGGAAGGCCATGCTGAACTGGGAGCGGGAGACCTACGAATCCCGCAAGAAATAGCCTGTAGGGAACGCCCGGGGGACGGCGCCTCGCGCCGTCCCGGCGGTGGGCCCGCGATTCTCCCATTCTTCCCTTTCCCATCCGGGCCCCCCTCGAGGGGGCCCTCTCTTTTGTCTTCCTTGTCCCTCCTCCTCCCCCGGCCTACCCTCATGCATGGGCCTACCCCAGGAGAAACCCATGAAGACCGCCCTTTCGTCCCTTCTTCTTCCTCTCTTTTTTCTCCTTTCCTCCTGCGCCGCCACGCCGGGCCCGGAAAGCGCACCGGCCCGGGTGATCCGGCTCTTTCCCGGGGCGGACCGGGCGGCCCGCCTGGCGGCCCATGAAATCCGGCGCTACATCTACCTGCGGACCGGGACCCTTCTGGAAGTCCAAACCGGAAATGGCTCCACCCCCCCCGCCGTCCTGCTCCTCCTGGACTC
>CAYQBW010000163.1:0-6430 GCA_964415725.1 uncultured Planctomycetia bacterium | reverse complement strand
GATGATGGGGACACGGGGAAGGTCATGTCCCTCTCTCCCCTCTTCGGCCAGGTGGTGAGCCTGGCCGTCCTGGACATGGACGATCCGGACAACCGGGTGGTCCTGGCCCTCCCCAAGCAGAAGGAACTCTTTCCCTCCCGCGCCAAGGGCGGGGACCCGGTGGCCTTTCTTCCCTCCGAGGCGGAGATCCTCAAGGCCTTCTGGGCCCTGGCTTCCACCTGTCCCCTCATGGTGAGTTTCAACGGCAGGCGCTTCGACGTTCCTTTCCTCCAAGTGAGGTCGGCCGTGCACGGAATTCCTGTTCCGGTGGACCTGCTGGGCCCCAGGTACAACAGGAAGGGCCGGCCCCACCTGGATCTCTTCGACGTGGTGACGGCCTACGGCCTCATGCGCGGCCCCGCGAGCCTGGATGCCTGTTGCCACGCCTTCGGAATCCCCACCCCCAAGGCCGCCCTGGACGGTTCCAAGGTGGCCGGAGCCTACGAGGAGGGGCGGATCCGGGAGATCGCCCTCTACAACCTGGCCGACGTGGAGGCCACGAGGGACCTCTATTTCAAACTCGAATCCACCCTCCTTCCCCGGGATTCTTGAGGGGCCTTCCCCCTCCGGGGAGGACGATCCCCCGGAGATGCCCGTTGACAGCGGAGCTTTCCGGCCCAAGGATCTTGGCCCCCCGGAGGACCCATGAAACGGGAAGTGATGAACCTCAAGGAGCTGTGCGCCTACCTCAGGCTTCCTGAGAAGGAGGTCCTCCGGCGCATCGAATCCCAGGGTCTTCCCGGGCGGCGTGTCAGGGGGGAGTGGATCTTCCACAAGGTGGAAGTGGACGATTGGCTCCAGAGGACCATGCCGGCTCTCCCGCCGGAACAGCTTTCCCGCCTGGAGGAGGGCGTGGTCCGGGCCAAGAGGCCGTTGAAAGAGGAACTCCTGGTTTCCCCCCTCCTTTTGAAGGACTCCATCCGGGTGGGGATGGTGGCCCGGACCAAAGCCTCCGTCTTGAGGGAGCTGGTGGAGATCGCCGACGGAACGGGACTGGTCTACGACAGGGAGAGCCTGGCGGCCTCCCTGAAGGAGAGGGAAGCCCTGGGCAGCACGGCCCTGGGCGGGGGCGTGGCCATCCCCCATCCCCGGGTCCGCCAGCCCTGGGTCCTGGCGAAGAGTTTTCTCGTCGCCGGCGTGCATCCCAGGGGCATTCCCTTCGGCGGGCCCGACGGTTCTCTCGTGGACCTTTTCTTCATGCCCCTTTGCGTATCCGACCAGGAGCATCTTCAGGTCCTGGCCCGCCTGGTGCGGATGCTCCAGGACAAGAAGTTCCTCCAGCAGCTTCGGGACGCGGGGGACGCGGAGGAACTCCTGGAGGTGTTCCGGGCCAAGGAAAAAGCCCTCCTGCACATCTGAAGTCCCTGTCTCTATTTCCTCTTCAAGAGGGCGGCGGCCTTTCTCGAGAGTTCAGGGGCCGCCTTGCCTCGGGCCACCTCGACAAGGAGACGCCGGGCCGGCCTGGTCCCGATCCGGGAGAGGGCTTCCAGGAGGGCCTCCTTTTTTTCCCTTTCCAGGGTCGCCGGCTCCCGGAGGAGTTCCCGGCGGAGCAGGCGGACGGCCCTCCAGCTCCGGTCATAGGTGAGGGCCGTAAGGACCATGGAGAAGTTCCGTTTCTCCCTGAGAAGGCGGCCGAGAATGGGAAGGGCCTCGGGCCGCCGTGCGGCTCCAAGGGCCAGGACCAGGGCGGGGGGAAGGTTTCCTTTCGCCTTCAGGCTTCCGGCCAGGATCTCCACGGACCGCGGTCCCTCCACTTTCCCCAGGACCTGGCCCACCGCCGGGGCCAGGCAGGCCCCTCCCGGGGAGGCGAGCATCCCGGCCAAGGCCCGGTCCCACCCGGGGGGGCGGAGATCGCCCAGGACGTGGACCAGGGGTTCGGCCCAAGGGCCGGCCGGCCCCAGCTCCAGGAGGCGCGCCAGGACCCTTTTTTTCCCGGCGGGATCCAGGCATGGAAGGAGTCCGGGGTGGGCCTCCAGGTCGTAGGCCGCGGAGAGGACCAGGATGGGGTGGGGGGATTCCAGGGCATGGAGGAGTTCGGCGGCCAGCCGGGCCGGAGAGGAGAGAGCCCGGGAAAGTTTCAAGACATGGCGGGCGAATTCCCTTCCCCCCGGGCCGTCCAGAGCGACCGCGCCGAAGGGGAACTGGAGGACGGTATATGCCCTGAAGGGGGCGCTTCCCGAGGGGAGGGGGGCAAGGAAGAGGAGGTATTCCTTTCCGGGATGGGGCCTTTTGTGGGCCGAGACGCCCTCCGGGACGGCCAGGCGGAGCCTTCGGATCCCCGAGGGGCCGCGGAGGACCCGGGTGACCTGGAAGAAGCGCCAGGGGGAAGGACTCTCGACAGGAGCCGAAAGAAGCCTGCCCTCCACGGCCAGGCGGGACCTCTCCAGGTGGGAGAGAGCGCCCTGGGCCTTCCCCCTGGATAGGGGAAGGATCCAGAAGAGGAGGAGGGCGGGAAGGAGGCGTTCCTGGAGTCTCATCGCGCCCCCTCGGCCTGGAGGTCCCCGAAGTAGAGAACCTGTTCCTTGAGCCATGCCTGGTTCAGGGGATTGAAGGCGGTCCCAAGGCTCAGGGCGGCCCGGTAGGAGATCGCGGGGGCCATGATGTTCTGGGCCGCCAGGGGGAAGAGGCCGGAAAGGGAGAGGTCGATATGCCCCGAGTCGGAACCTGGAAAAGCCGAGGGAAGGTTCCCGTAGAGGCCGGTGGGGGGAGCCCCGTCGGCCACGAGCCCCATGGAATGGCCCACCTCGTGGGAGAGGACCACGGCCAGGAAGCGGCCCAGGTCCAGGCAGGCGTTCTCGATCGCGTCGGCCCGGTCCGGGTCGGTGGTGGAGGAGGCCAGCCCCGCCAGGTAACGGAAAACCGAAAGGTCCCTGGGCCCTTCCCCCGCGGGCGTGCCCCTCCCGGGCATGAGTGGGTCGAAATCCAACCTGAACCTGGAGGTGGAGGAAAGGTTGACGGAGAACCGGATCAACTCCGCGGGAAACACCCCCAGGGAAAGGTGGAAGGAGGGTGAGGACCCGGGCCAGGCCCCGTCGTCGTCCTGGTTGGCGTTGTGCCGGTCCATGAACGCCAGCCCCAGGGCGCCGCTTTCGGACGCGCCGCCCAGGGCGATCCGGGAGAATCCGAATTCATTGTAAGGAATCTCGAGCTTGGAAGGGAGGGGGCCCGGCCGGGTGAAAGTGAAGGTCACCCGCGTGTCCTTGAAGACCCGTGAGAGGTTTTCCAGGAGGGCGTCCTTGACCAGCCCTTCCAGGAAATCGTTGGGGTGGGTGCCGTTCCCCAGGTCCGTGAAAAGCGGCGACTTGCTTCGCAGGCCCAGGAGGAGGAGATCCTCCAGGAAATCGGGGGTTCCGTTGGGGGTTTCCGTGACCGTGATGGTGATGGTCGCCGACCCGCTGGAGGAGATCGCTTCCCTGTCCCGGTCCAGGTCGATATACCAGACCTGGGAAGGGTTCACCTTGGTTTCGAAAGGACGCATGTCGTCCGTCGCCTCGGCGGCCCTCAGCTCCAGGGCGGCCCGGGGAGAGATCTTGCCTTCCTTGTCCTTCACCTGGGCCCAGAGAATGAAGGGGCCCTCGGGAAAGGCGACTCCCTGCCCCGGCGTGAGGCGGAGGGTGTCGGGGCCCCTGTTGGTTTCGTCCAGGAAAGGGAGGAGGTTGGTTCCCGCCTGGACCGTGCCGGAAGGAGTGGAAAGGGGCACGGTGGCGAAAAGGGCCAGGGAAGAGAGATCCACCTCCCCGCCGTCCCTGTCCTTCCAGGAGAGATCGATGGGAAACCCGTTCCGTGGAACGAGAAGGGTGCCCCCTGCCGGGCCGTTCCCGTTGAGAAGGGAAGGGATCTCCCCGATGGTGAGGGTCTCGACCTCGGGAGTCCCCGCCTGGATCACGACTCCCTTGCATGGACCCGCCGCGAGGCCGTCCCTGGAAGCGATGGCTCCCTGGCCGGAGACCAGGTCCACCCGGGTGGTCCCCGGGGTGAAGGACGCGCCGCTGCCCAGGACCAGGTCCAGGGTGAAAGGGTTCACCTGTTCCAGGAGGAGTGTTCCCGACCCGGGGCTTCCCCCCCCGGAGAGGGTGATGTCGGTATCACGAAAGGGAATACCCGAGACGACGAGGACTGGCTGGTCGAAAGAGAGACGAAGTCTCTCTCCGGGATCGGGGACGGTGTCCCCGCCGTTCTCGCCGTAGAAGGAGGCTGAAACGATGTGAGGCGGCGGGGCGGAGGGCCGGGCGCCGCCTCCGCCCCCTCCCCCGCGGTTGCAGGCCGGCACCGTGAGGAGGAGGACCCATCCGAACAAAGCTCCGCGGAGGCCTTTTCCAGCCATGATCCTTCTCGATTTTCCGGACGATGATCTTCCAGGGGCCCGATTCTTCCCGGAATTTTTTTTCCGATCAAGGGGCGGTGGGTTTCCTGGTCCCCTTGCCATTGGGGATTCGTCCCTGTTTCAGATAGAGCGCTGAATTCCGGCATTTCACGTCAATTCCGGGCCCCTTTCCTCCCGAAGAAGGGGCCGAAGGAGAGGTTCCCAGGAAACGAGCCCACGTTGGATCTGCACCATGATGAAGCTCGCTGTAGGAGAGTTGGTCGGGAACTACCGGATCACCAGGTTTCTGGGAAGAGGGGGCTTCTCCCTGGTCTACCAGGGGGAGCACGTGGAAACCGGGGAGACGGTGGCGCTGAAGTTCGGAAACAATGCCGGGGGAGGACGCTACGTCACCCGCCTCATGGAGGTCACTTCCAGGAGGACCCCGGAAGGGATCAGCCCCGACGAGACCCCGGGGGAGGCGATCTTCTTCCAGCCCGGCGGCGTCCGGATCGATTTTCTCGACGTGGAGGAGATCGACCGGCTCATTTACGCTGAAGCAGAACTACTCCAAGGCGTGGATTCCCCGAACATCGTGAAGGTCCGGGAGGTGATCGAGGGGGAGGAGAGGCCCGTCCTGGTCCTGGAGCACGTGAGGGGGAAGGTTCTCAGGGAAAAGATCCGTAACCTGGAAGGGATCCATCTCAACTGGTTCCTGGCGGCGGTCCGCGCCCTGGAGGAGGGGGCCGCCCAGGGCGGGCTGCCCTACCACGGGGACCTCAAGCCCGAGAACATCCTGATCAAACCCTCGGGAAAGGTGGTCCTCATCGACCCCGCCTACAGGTGCCCGGAGAAGAAGGCGATCACCACCACGCCCCACTACAACCCGCTCCTCCTGGAGGATTCCAGGGCGGACGTGATGGCCGTGGGCATCATGATCTACGAGATTCTCACGGGTACCCTTCCCTTCGACGAGGTTCCCTGGGAATACGCGGGTGCGAATACTGGGGGAGAGACGGTCAGGCTCTCTCTTTCCTACTTCCTCTCCTACGCCCCTCCTTCGGCCCTGAATCCCAGGACCCCTCCGGAACTGGAGCAGATCATCTACAAGTGCATCACTGTCCAGAACTACGGCCTCACCGACCTGAGGAAGGACCTGGAAGAGTTCATCCAGAAGGCCTGAGGGCCCGGGCCTCGGGCGTCCCCTACGGGGGTTTCCGGGCGGCGACCTGGAGGTGGGAGGCCAGGCCCAGCCATCCTTCCCGCCCCTGGACCTTCTCTTCCAGGGCGAGCAGTTTTCTCGCCGGGGTTTCTTCCAGGAGAAGTTTGTCCTCCCTGTGGAAGAGAACGGTCTTCCCCACCAGGTCGAGAGGCTGAAACCCGGCCGCCTCCAGGGCGCGCCGGAGTTCGCCCGCCTCGAACATGTGCACCGGAAACCGTTCTTCCTTTCTCGAGGAGAGCCACTCGGTCCGGCCCGTCTTGAGGAACCTGGCCAGGCCGTCCAGGTCCCTTCTGGCCACGTAGGCCCGGGCCGCCGCGGCCCTGTGGTCCACAGAGAGGACCACCGTCCCTCCGGGGGCCGTCACGCGGTGGAGTTCCGCCAAGGCCGCCTGGGGGCGGGAACAGAATCCCAGGGTGTCCCCCTGGGCCGTGGCGAAGGCGAAACGTTCCGCCTCCAGGACGCCCAGGTCCTGCATGTCGGCCTTCACGAACTCGGCCTTCTCGGGCCGGCCCAGCTTCTCCACCCGGGCCCGCGCTTCGTCCAGCATGGCCCGGGAGATGTCCAGAAAGGTCACGTGGAACCCCGCCTTGAGGAGGCGGATTCCGAACCAGCCGGGCCCGCATCCCAGGTCCAGGGCCCAGGCGGGGCGCCCGGAGGGAAGGAACTTCTTCAAGTGCCTCCAGCTCACCTCCCGGTAGAAGCGCCAGTAAGGGGTTTCGTACACCCTCTCGTAACGGGAGGCGACCCGGTCATGGTAGCTCTCTCGGGGATCGCGGGGGGGCATCTCTGGTTTCCTCCAGGCTTTCCCCTTCTTCCCCGGCCCGGCGCCCATCCTGGGGGAGAGCGGGAGGGGATACAACCGGGAG
>CAYQBW010000162.1:0-6435 GCA_964415725.1 uncultured Planctomycetia bacterium | reverse complement strand
TCCCTGGCCCCTGAGCTCCTGGGAAAAAGGCCCCCCAACAAAGGAGGCGGCCCGCCTCCTGCTCCAGGCCTGGCAAAAGGGAAAGGCCCTGGATCCCACCCAGGGCTGGCTCCAGGTGGAGGTGAAACGGGAGGGCCCCAGGTGGGTGCTCCTGGGGTCGTCTGAATTCCCGGGCCTGGCCAAGGCGGCCTGCGCCCTCCTGGAGGCCGCGGGCTTCCGGCCCCTGGAGAACCGGGTCCGCCTCCTCCCGGACGGGGCCGCCGGGAATCCCCCCTATGGTGTCTTCCGGGCGGCCCGGGCCCTTTCCTGGGCGCGGCCCGGGGAGGCGTCCGGGCTTTCCGCCGCCGACGGGCCGGGACAGGTGGAGGAGACGGAGGTGCTCTTGGGCGATCCCCTGCGGGTCCTGGACAGGCAAAAGGGCTTCCTCCTGGTCCACGCCGCCTCGGGATACCTGGGCTGGGTGAAGGAAAGGGCTGTCTTGCGGTGCTCCGAAAAACGCTTCCTTTCCCTTCTTGCCGCTCCCAGGGCGCTCTTTTTGAAATCCTTCCGCCACGGGGGCGTGGAGGTTCCCGCGGGCGCCGCCCTTCCCTTCCGTGGGAAAAAGGGGGACCGGGTCCTCCTGGAAACCCCGGAGGGAGGAATCCTCCCGGTCCCTTCCGGGCTGGTGAAGCTCTCCGATCCCTCCCGGGGGGAGGCCGCCGCGGCCCTGGCCCTTTCGGCCCTTGGGACGCCTTACCTCTTCGGGGGAAGGGACAGGGAGGAGGGGATCGACTGTTCCGGCCTGGTCCAGGCCTGCTGGGCCGCCCAGGGCGTGCGCCTCCCCAGGGACGCCCGGATGCAGGTGCTCTGCGGGAGGCTCGTAGGGTGGAAAGGCAAGTGGGAGGCCCTGCGCCCGGGGGATCTCCTCTTCTTCATGAACCGCTGGGGACGGATCAGCCACGTGGCCCTCTCCCTCGGGGGGAGCCGCTTCGTCCACGCCACCCCCCCGGAGGTAACCCTGGGGAGCCTGGATCCGGCCGATCCCTGGTATACCTCCACGGCCCGCCGTTTCGTCCTGGCCAAGCGGATTCGCTTGTAACCCAAATCCTTGCAACCAGGGGTGCCCCCCTCTATAAGGACTCACCTTCTTGCCGGGGCGGGGTTCTCGCTTCGGGCCCCCGCCCCTTTTTTTTCCGAAACGTGAGGTCCCGGCGCTCCATTGAGTCAGGGACCTAGGACCACCAGGAAGCGCCCGCGCTTCCTCTCCCTCGGAGGTTGACGCCATGTTTGGAATTTCCGCCCTCGCGCCCCCTCTCCTGGGGCTGGCCGAAGCGACGCCCTCGGCCTTCCCGATCCAGTGGTTCCTCGCGCCCATCGGGTCCTTAGTGGCCCTCTTTTTTGCGTGGTACTTCTACAAGTCCATGCTCAAGGCCGACCCGGGAAACGAAAGGATGCAGGAGATCGCCGGCCATGTCCGGGAAGGCGCCCAGGCCTACTTGAAGCGCCAATACAAGGTCGTGGCCATGGGCTTCGTCGTCCTGGCGGTGATCTTCTACATCATGTCCCGCAACGGCCTGATGAATCCCTTCGTGCCCTTCGCCTTTCTCACGGGCGGGTTCTTCAGCGGCCTTTGCGGCTACCTGGGAATGAAGACCGCCACCATGGCATCTTCCAGGACGGCTCAGGGGGCGATCCACTCCCTCAACCAGGGCCTCCAGGTGGCCTTCCGGTCCGGGGCGGTCATGGGGCTCATCGTGGTGGGCTTCGGGCTCCTGGACATCTGTCTTTGGTACCTGGTTCTGAACGTCTGGTATGACCACAACTGGATGAACTTCGCCGCCGAGCTTGCCCAGAAACACGGGCTCATCCACGGGCTCGGCGAGTTCAACGCCCAGGTCCTCCAGAGCCCGGAATTCTTCAAGGCCAAACTGGTGGAGATCACCACCACGATGATCACCTTCGGGATGGGCGCCTCCACCCAGGCTCTCTTCGCCAGGGTGGGCGGCGGCATCTTCACCAAGGCCGCCGACGTGGGCGCCGACCTGGTGGGCAAGGTGGAAGCGGGCATCCCCGAGGACGATCCCCGCAACCCGGCCACCATCGCCGACAACGTGGGCGACAACGTGGGCGACGTGGCCGGCATGGGCGCCGACCTCTACGAATCCTACTGCGGTTCCATTCTGGCCACGGCGGCCCTCGGGGCGGCCCTGCCCATGACCATGAAGAGCATCTCCCCCGCCCAGGCCCTGGGCTACGTGGTGGCCCCCATGATCGTGGCGGGCCTGGGGATCCTCCTCTCGGTGCTTGGGATCTTCATGGTCCGCACCAAGGAGGAGGCCAACCTGAAGACCCTGCTCAGGGCCCTCCTTCTCGGGACGGGAGGCGCCAGCGCCCTCATCCTGGTGGTCATGGCGATCCTGGCGGCGGCAGGCGTGGTCTCCTGGGGGATCTTCGGGTCGGTGACGGCGGGCCTGCTGGCGGGGGTGATCATCGGCCAGTCCACCGAATACTATACGGCCGACGAATACAAGCCCACCCAGGGAATCGCCGCCCAGGCGCCCATGGGCGCGGCCACGGTGATCATCGAGGGTCTCGCCGTTGGAATGCTCTCCTCCGGAATTCCCGTGGTGACCATCGTGGTGGGCATCCTTTGCGCCTTCGGCTTCGCCGGCGGGTTCGGAAGCGACCCGGGTTCCATGAGCCTCGGCCTCTACGGGGTGGGCTTCGCCGCCGTGGGCATGCTGGCCACACTGGGCATCACCCTGGCCACCGACGCCTACGGGCCCATCGCGGACAACGCCGGCGGGAACGCGGAGATGAGCGGCCTGGATCCCTCGGTCCGGATCAAGACGGACAACCTGGACATGCTGGGGAACACCACGGCCGCCACGGGCAAGGGCTTCGCCATCGGGTCGGCGGCCCTGACGGCCATGGCCCTGCTTGCCGCCTACCTGGAGGAAGTGCGGACCTGGCTCGGCAAGTTCGCCAACGACGCGGCCGACAAGATCGTCACCGTGGGGGGCGTGCACTTCACCAACTCCCCGGCCGTGGCGAAGGCCCAACACGCCGTCTTCCTTCCCGAGGCCCAGATTGCGGACTTTCTCAAGGCCTTCCACCTGAACATCATGAACCCCATGGTCATCTGCGGGCTCTTCCTGGGGGCCATGGCGGCTTTCGTCTTCTGCGCCCTCACCATGAAGGCCGTGGGACGGGCCGCCGGGAAGATGGTCAACGAGGTGCGCCGCCAGTTCCGGGAGATCCCGGGGATCATGGAAGGCAAGGCCAAGCCCGACTACGCCAAGTGCGTGGAGATCTCCACCGCCGGCGCCCAGAAAGAGATGATGGTCCCCTCCTTCCTGGCCATCATCCTTCCCTTGGCCACGGGCATCGTGCTCGGCGTCCAGGGGGTGATGGGCCTTCTCGCCGGGGCCCTGGCGGCGGGCTTCTCCCTGGCCTGTCTTCTGAACAACGCCGGAGGCGCCTGGGACAACGCCAAGAAATTCATCGAAAAGGGCAATTTCGGCGGCAAGTTCATCACCGACGAACAAGGCAACAAGATCAAGAACCCCGCCCACGCGGCCGCCGTGATCGGCGACACCGTGGGAGACCCCTGCAAAGACACGGCCGGGCCTTCCCTAAACATCCTCATCAAGCTCATGAGCATGGTGAGCGTGGTCTTCGCCGGCCTTGTGGTCTGGATGACCGTGTTCCACAGGATCGTGGGCTGACCCCAACGAGGTAGAATCCTCCCGGGGAAAGATTTGCCTCCCCGGGAGGGTTGGGATATGGAAAGAGGCTGATTGTTTTTCCAGGACATGAGCGGCGGTTCCCTTGCCGCGGGAGGAAAAGAAACCATGACCCATGTGATTGGCGATGACTGCACCATGTGCGGGGCCTGCAAGGAAGTCTGCCCTGCCGACGCGATTTCCGAGGGAGATCCCAAGTACATCATCGACCCCGAGAAATGCATCGACTGCGGGGCCTGCGCCGAGGAGTGCCCCGTGGGCGCCATCTCGGGACCCGAGGACTAGCCCGCACTTAGATCCCTAGAATAGGCTCCGGAGCCCCGCCGGCGCGGGGCGCTCGGGCCGACGGACGCAAGGGCCCTCGCCGCCCCGGGCGGCGAGGGCCCTTTTTCTTGCCCCTACCCCGCTCCGGGGGCCAACCCTCTTTCCCGCAAAACCGCCTGGAGAACGGGGGCCACCAGGTCGCGGATCCGGGAGTTCGCGTAGCCGGCCCAGGCCACGTCGGTGGTGGTGTCCATGGGCGGATCCAGGGGCTCACCCCAGGGTGTCTCCACGAGCACCCCCGCTTCCCGGGCCACGAGTTCCGCCGAAAGGTCGTAGGGGTGGCAGCAAAGAAGCCGGGGCAGGCCCTTTTGGCGGGCCGCCTCCTTGAAAAGGGGCCGGAGATCCGCCGTGAACCGGTCCCTTCCCGCGATCAGCTCGAAAAGTTGTCCCCCCGAGGAAGGATACTGGTCTTCGAAGACATGGCCTCTTCCCCGGGATTCTTCCCCCAGGACCCGGTCGAGAATCTCCTCCTCGAGGGCGGCCAGCTCCACTTTGACCCCGGGAAAGAAGCGGGCCACCTGGGCGAACCCATGGGCCAGGCTTTCCGCCTGGGAAGGGGCGGGCCGGTAGGGTCCCTCCCGGCCCAGGCCGTCCAGGTCGAAGGTCCACCCCTTGGCCCCCATCCCCCGCAGAGCCCAGACCTGTTCGGCCCTCCACTGGCGCGTGGGGGGAACCTCGGTCATCACCGCCAGGAAGACCCTGGAAAGACGTGTCTCCTTCCCTTCGTCGGGAGCCAGGCCCGAGAGGACCCAGCCCGAGCGCTTGTCGAACATGAAAGGCCGGGTCCCGTCCAGGGGATCCACCAGGAGCCGGAAGGGTGCCCCGCCGGAAGGCCCCAGGACCGTCTCCTCCAGCCCTTCGGCCAGCAAGGTCACCCGGAACTTCCCTCTTGCCAGGTGCTTCTCCACCAGTCCCGGGAGGACCGGGTCCAGGACGCCGTCCACCCCGTAGATGG
Organism: uncultured Planctomycetia bacterium; assembly: GCA_964415725.1. GTDB lineage: Bacteria > Planctomycetota > UBA1135 > UBA1135 > JALUZX01 > JALUZX01. The sequence goes on along the minus strand of CAYQBW010000162.1, from coordinate 1,431 downwards.
TGTCTTCCGCCTCGCGGGAAGCCGCGCGCATGCCCGCCTCCCCCCGCCGGGAGAGAAGAATGTCCCGGATCTCCAGTTGGAGAGTCCTGAGCCCCTGGAGAAGCTCTTCCCAGGCCGGATGCGGCCCCTGTTGGGTCATGGCCTCGCGCCCCTCTCCCTCCTTTCCTCCCCTGGAGGAGGGATGCTACCACACCCTTGCATAGGGAGCCCCGGAACCCCACTATGCATCGAAACCCTTCCGGAGGTGCGATGCGACCCGACGACCCTCTGCTCAAAGGTCTCCCGCCCGAAGAGGGCCCGAAGAAGAAGCTTCCCGGCCCGGCGTTCCACCGCAAGGACGGCAAGCCCGACATCCTGGTCACCAAGGCCGCGGCCCTCCTGGACTGGCTGATCAACTGGAGCCGGAAGAACTCCCTCTGGCCCATGCCCATGGGGCTTTCCTGTTGCGCCATCGAGATGATGGCCGTCGTGGGCCCCCGTTACGACCTGGCCCGTTTCGGCGCCGAGGCCCTGCGTTTCTCCCCCCGCCAGGCGGATCTCATGCTCATCGCCGGCACGGTGACCTGGAAGATGGCCCAGGCCGTGCGCACCATCTACGAGATGATGCCCGACCCCAAGTGGGTCATCGCCATGGGAGTCTGTTCCTCCTCGGGAGGGCTCTACGACAACTACGCCGTCCTCCAGGGCGTAGACAGTATCCTGCCCGTCGATATCTACATCCCCGGCTGCCCTCCCAGGCCGGAGGCCCTGATCGACGCGATCATGAAGATCCAGAAGAAGATCCAGGAAAAGGGCTCCTGGACCCGGGAGCGCTGACGCCCCCCCACCCGCCTTGGGTTACTGCCGCCCCGAAACCACCTATGAATGAATGGTGGGCGCGGAAGCCGGCCCGGAACGCTGAAACAAGGGAGGCGGCCCTGGGGTGGGCCGGAACCTCCCGGCGCGGTGGAAGCCCCGGGCCCCACGTTCCCGCCGGAGAGGAGCCCGGTCATGAAGCGCTACTCGGCCTCGCAGGCGAACAGGCTTCTTCCCCTCCTCCAGTCGGTGGCCAGGGAGATCCGGCGGCTCCGCAAGGAGCGGATGGAGGTCACCCTCCTGGTCCAGGACCTGGAACAAGCCAAGCGCATCAGCCCCGAGGGGTTCGATCGCGCCCTGGGCGACGCCTACGCCCGGCTCGCCCAGGTTGCCGAAGGGTTCCGCCGGTGCGTGCACGAACTCTTCCGCCTGGGCGTTTACCTCCAGAAGACCAGCCCCGTGGTGCTTCGGATCCCCGGCGTCTTCCACGGCCGCCAGGTGACCTTCTCCTGGGAAGAGGGACAGTCCCAGGTGGAGCTCCTCGCCCATACCACCGACCTTCCCGGCGGCCCCGGGGAATGACCGGGCCCGCCCCCGCCGGCCCCACCGGAGGGAGCGAATCCATCCTTTCCGGCC
>CAYQBW010000161.1:0-6459 GCA_964415725.1 uncultured Planctomycetia bacterium | reverse complement strand
GGCTTGACCCTGGATCTCGGGGTCCTCAGGTCTCTCGGTCTCTGGGGACTGCCCGTGGCCGCCTGCCTCACGGTCCAGGATTTCGGGGAATTCCGCCGGGCCCGTTCCGTGGAAGAGGGCCTCCTGGAAGAGAGCCTCCGGGCGGCCCTGGGGGCGGCTCCGGTTGGGGCCGTCAAGGTGGGGCTCCTGGGCGCGCCGTCCCAGGCCTCTCTTTTGGCCCGGCTTCTTCCGGAAGGGATCCCTTTGATCGTGGACCCCGTGCTGGGGCCGAGCTTGGCGCCAAGGAAAGGCGATCCCGGCGCCGCCCGGGCCCTGCGGGAGGCCTTTCTTCCCCTGGGGCCGGTTCTCACCCCCAACCTGCCCGAGCTCTACGCCCTGGCCGAACTTCCCCCCCGGGAGGATCCGGACCGGGCGGCCCGGATCCTCCTGAAGGGAGGCGCTTCGGGGGTGGCTCTCAAGGGCGGGCACGAAAAGGGGAAGAGAAAGGTTGCGGACCGGCTCTTCCTTCCGGGGGGGGAGGTCAAAACCTTCGAGAGGGAGAGGGACTCCCTGGGGGAAGTCCATGGAACGGGATGCGCCTTCTCCTCGGCCCTGGCCGGGTATCTCGTCCTGGGAAAAGACCTCCCCCAGGCGGTCCGCCTGGCCGGGTCCTTGACCGCCCGGTTGCGCCTCTCTTCCAGGCCCACGGGGGGAAAATCCCGCCTGATTTTTCCCTGAGGTCTCTCACCGGGCGGCGGGAACGCGCTCCTTCTCCCGGAACATGTCGTCGATCAAGGAACCGTATTTTTCCAGGACCTTGAGGCGGCGGATCTTGAGGGTGGGGGTGAGGAGCCCGTTTTCCGGGGTGAAGGGCCGGGCCAGGACCAGGAAGGGTCCGATCCGCTCGAAGGGGCGGAAGCCGTTTTCCCGGGTGCAGAGGCGCTTCAGTTCCCGGGCGAAGAGTTCCCGCACTTCAGGAGACCTGTGGACGCCTCCCTCCACCTGCCATCTCTCCGGGGGAATCTCCTGGGCCAGCCTGTCCAGGTCGGGAACGAGGAGGGCCCCGGGCCGGCGCCGGTCCTGGCCCACCAGCATGGCCTGGGAGATGAGGGGGGAGCTGGTGAGAACCGCTTCCAGGGGCGCGGGTTCCACGTTTTCGCCCCCGGCGAGTACGATGGTCTCCTTGGCCCGGCCGGTGATCTCCAGGGATCCGTCGGGGTGGAGCCTTCCCAGGTCCCCCGTGTCCAACCATCCCTCCTTGGAGAGGACCCGCCGGGTGGCCTCGGGGTTCTTGTAATAGCCCCGCATCACCTGGGGTCCCCGGGCGAAGATCCGCCCTCTCTTTCCCGGGGGAAGGGGGCGGCCCTCCTCGTCCCGGACCTGGATCTCCGTGTCGCTGAGAGGAAACCCCACGCCGAAAGGCTTGTTCTTTTCCAGGCGCCGGCAGGTGAGGACCGGCGAGGTCTCGGTGAGACCGTAGCCGTTGAGAAGGGGCACCCCGGCGCCGACGAAGAAGCCGTCCACGTGGGGCGCCAGGCTTCCCCCGCCGGATACGGCGCACCGCAGGCGCCGCCCCAGGGCCTCCCGGGTCCGGGCCCTCATCCCCCTTCCCAGGAGCTTCCAGAAGATCGTCTCCCCAAGAGAGGCTTCCCCCCGGGCCGTTCGGACCGCCGAGAGGGCCAGCCTGCGTGCCAGTTTTCCGCGCAAGCCCTCCATTTCCTCCAGGCGGGCCTGGATGGTGTCGTAGATGTTCTCCCAGACCCTGGGAACGGTGGCCATCAAGCTGGGCCTCACTTGCCGGAGGTCCTTCTTGAAGCGCCGCTTGTCGGTGAAGCACACCGAGCATCCCTTGGAGAGCACGTAGTAGTCCACGGTCCTCTCGAGCACGTGCCAGAGTGGGAGAAGGCCCAGGCAGGTTTCGCCGGGTTGGAGGTCTACGATTTCGGGAAGGCGCAAGATGTTGGAGAGCACGTTTCCGTGGCTGAGCATCACGCCCCTGGGATCCCCCGTGGTCCCGGAGGTATAGACCAGGGTGAGAAGCTGGTCCGGACCCACCCGGTGGAGAGCTTCCTGGTAGGAGCGGTCCCCCTGCCGGAGAAGTTCCTCTCCGATCCCGGCCAGGCTCTCCAGGTCGGCCCAACGGGTGTTTTTTCCCGGCGGAAGGAGGAAGATCTCCCGGAGTTCGGGAAGGGCGTCCCGCTCTTCCTCGAGGAAGGCGGCAAGGCCGGGGCTTTCCACGAAGGCCCACCTGGGCTGGGAGTGGCGGAGCAGGGCCCGGAGTTCGGGGTGGGTCGTGTCGGCCCCCCGGGGAACGTCGATCCCCCCAAGTCCGGTGAAGGCCAGGTCCGCCACGAACCAGCACCGGCGGCTTCCCGAAAGGAGCACCCCCCGGTCTCCCGGGCGGACTCCCCGGGCCCAGAGGGCGGCGCCCACGCGGCGGACCCTTTCTTCCAGTTCCCGGAAGGTCCAGGCCCCCTCTTCCCGGGCCGAGGCGCGGGGAAAGGCCGTCCTCTCCGGAAAAGAGCGGCAGGCTTGGAGGATCAACTGGGGGACGTTTCGGACTTCCATAAAGCGGCCTCCCGGTCCCTGCCGGGGAAGAGGGGGCATTGTACCCTCTTTCTCTCTCCCGGCATCCCCCGGAAGGAGGGCTTGACAAGAGAGGGCCCGGTTTTTCCAATGTTCTTCCCGCGTGCGGGTGTAGCTCAGTGGTAGAGCATCACGTTGCCAACGTGATTGTCGTGGGTTCAACTCCCATCACCCGCTCCAAGGCGCCGCCCCGGCCGGAAGAAGGCCGGGGCGGTTTTTTTGTCCCCTCTTTTCGCCGCAGGTCCTTTCGGTAGGTTGAGCCCTGTCCATCCAAGCTGTTCGAACACGGAGGCGGCCCATGGGGCGCATCATCCAAAAGGCGGGCGTTCTCTTGCTTCTTTTCTTTGCGATCCTCCTCCAGGCGGGGTGCGGCGTTCCTTCTCCCCCCCGCCCGGTGAGGATCCGGGTCCTTTCCTACAACATCCGCCACGGCCTGGGCATGGATGGGAAGTTCGACCTGGACCGGCAGGCCCGGGTGATCCGGCGGGCCGGGCCCGACCTGGCGGCCCTCCAGGAGGTGGACCAGGGGACCAGGCGTTCCCGGGGGATCGGGGAAGCGGAACTCCTCGGGCGGAAGGCAGGACTTCACTGGGTCTTCGGAAAGGCCATGGATTACGACGGGGGGGGATACGGAGAAGGAATTCTCAGCCGCTTCCCCTTTCTGCGGGTGATCCGCCACCCCCTTCCCGCCGCCAGGGGATACGAACCCAGGGCCCTCCTGGAGGTCCGGGTCCGCCCGGCGGGGAGCGGGCCCGGGATCGTCTTCTTCGGCACCCACCTGGACCACGTGTCCGAGGCCCAGAGAGTCGCCCAGGCAAAGGAAATCAACCGGGTGGCCGCGGCCTTGGGCGACCGGCCCATGATCCTGGCGGGGGATTTGAACGCCCGGCCCGGCGGGCGAGCCATGAAAGAGTTCTTCAGGTTCTGGAGCCCGGCGGACCGGCGGGGGGCCTTTACCTTCCCGGCGGACAAGCCCGGCAGGAAGATCGACTGGATCCTCTTCCGGCCGGCCCGGCGCTGGCGGGTCCTGGAGGTCGAGGTCCTGGACGAACCCGTGGCCTCGGACCACAGGCCCCTGCTGGCGGTCCTGGAACTGCTCCCGCCGGATGGGGGATGTTCCGGGGGAAGGGATTGAGGCCTGGTCCCATGGTCCTTCTCACCTGGTGCGCCAACCTCCAGCCCGCCGCGGGGCTGGAAGATCTCCGGGGGTTTCTCCAGGGACAGGCCCGGGAGGTCCTGAGAGCCCGGGGCGGAGAGGAGCCCCTGGGCCTGGGGCTCTGGTTTCCGGCCCGGCTGGTCTCCCGCCTCAAAGAGAACCCCCGGGACCTGCGCGCCCTGGAGCAGGAGTTTTCCCGGGAGGGATTCTTTCTCGCCACGGCCAACCTCTTTCCCATGGGCCGCTTTCACGGGGAAGGAGTCAAGGAAAAGGTCTACCTCCCCTCGTGGGCTTCCAAAGAGAGGCTGGACTACACCCTCCGGGCCATGGAGGTGGCCGCCGTCCTGGGCCGGAAGGGGGAGGTCCTGCCGGTGAGTACCCTTCCCTTGGGCCGGCCCGGGGGCGCGGGGGAAGTGAAAGCCCTTCTCCGGGAGGGGACGGCCAACCTGGTCCGGGCCGCCCAGGGCGCGGAGGAGACGAGTCTCGAGGAGGGGGCGGACCTGGTCCTTTCCGTGGAGCCCGAGCCGGGGTGTCTCCTGGAGAAAGCCGCCGATTTCTTCGGCTGGTTCGAGAAAGATCTTCTTCCGGCGGCCCGCAAAGAGGGCCTGGAAGAGGTCTGCCGGCGCCGGGTCGGTCTCTGCCTGGACACCTGCCACGAGGCTGTCATGGGGGAAGACCCGGCGCAGGCCTTGGAGGAGGCCGCCGAAAAGGGAATCCGGGTGGGGAAGATCCAGCTTTCCAGCGCCCTGGAAGTCCGCCCCGGCGCGCCGGGGTGGCGGGAGGCCCTGGCCCCCTTCGACGAACCGGTCTATCTCCACCAGGTCACCTGGTGGGACGAGAGAGGCCGGATGAAGGGCTTTTTCATGGACCTCCCCCAGGCCTTGGGTCGCCTGGAGGGCGAAAAGACGGCCCTCTGGCGGATCCACTTCCACCTGCCCCTCTTCTGGGAAGGGGAGGGCCCTCTAAAGGGGACCGCTTCCCGGGCCCTCCCTCCCTTGCTGGCGCAAAAAGACCTCCTGCCCCACCTTCTCGAGGTGGAGACCTACACCTGGCGGGTTCTTCCCTGGGTGAAAGGAGAGGAGGAGATCCGGGAGGGGGTGACCCGGGAGCTATCCTGGGCGGCAGACCTGCTCTGAAGCTTCTCTCCTGCCCCGGCCGATATCTTTCTTCGTGGGAATTCAGGGGAAAACAGGGGCCCTGGCGGGTCTTCTCGCCTTGTGCCTCCTGGCGGGAGGCCTGGGGGCGGGGTGCGCCAAGAGGCCCTGGGAGATCGGGCACCCTTCCCGGCCCGGGCCTGTCCCGGCTCCACAAAAAAAGAGGAAGCCTCCCCGGGCGCGGGAGGCCGGGAAAAAAGGGAAAGAGCCCGGGCGGGGGAAAAACGAAGGCCCAGTGCCCCGGGGAAGGCGGGCGAAAACCCCCGGGATGAGGCCGGTGCGGAAGGGGGATTCCGGAAAAGCACCTTCGGGCCTGGCCCGGGCCGGCTTCCTTCCCTTGCCCCCGCCCTATCCCTGGCCTTCTCTCCGTCCTCCAGGCTGGAAGGAGAGGGAAGAGACCTGGGATCCCCTGGCCTGGTTCCGGGCCGTGAGGGAGAGGCTTGGTCCCATCCCGGAGGACTGGCTGCTCCGGCAGGAAGCGCGGCTCAGGAGGGAGGAAAAGGCCTGGCGGTCCCGCATTCCCGCGGGCGGGAAGCTTTTGTCCTGGTCTTCCCTTCCGGTACTTCCCCCTCTCCGGGGAGGGCGGGACTTTCCCGCCGCGGCCCGGTGGAAGAAGGCCAAGAGGGCCTTGCTGGCAGGTTTTCTCCTGGCCCTGGGGGAAAAAGGGCCTTTCTTCCTGGTTCCTTCCCTTTTCCCCTGGAAGAAGGGGAGCGGGCGGCCGGCCCCGGGCGAGAGGGTGCTTCTCCGGTTCGAAAGAGGGCGGAAGGTTCCGCCCCCTTTCTCCCCCCTTCTGGTCGTTGGGAGGCTCGAGGCGAAACCCTTCTGGAAGAGGGACACCCTGGTGGCGGCCTTTTCCCTGGCCCCGGAAACCCTCCGGGTCCTTCCCTGAACCGGGAACATTGAGACGGCTCGCTTCCCGGGCCATCATGAGGGTTTCTGTTTCGAGACCTCGATCTCCTTCTTCCCGGGAAGGCAGCCCATGAGAACCCTTCTCCTTCTTTCCGCAGCCGCGGCCCTTAGCTGTCCTTTGCTTTCCTCCCAGTCCCCTCCCTCCCCCGCCCGGGGGGAGGAGTGGCGCCAGTTCCAGTTCGACCCGGAGCATTCCGGGAACGCCGGGGGGAGAAGGCTGGAGGTCCCCCTGGGGCTTGCCGGGGCCCTTCCTCTCTCGGACGCCGTCTTCACCTCACCCGTCGCCGCCGGGGGGCGGCTCTTCGTGGTGGACGGATCGGCCTCGGCCTTTTGCTTCGAAGCCGGCACCCTGAAACTTCTCTGGAAGCGCCGGAGCCCTTACGGGCCGGCGGATTGCAACAACACCTCTTCCCCCCTGGTTTCCGGGGGATTTCTCCACTTCGGAACCATGGCGGGTTCCTACTGGGTGCTGGGCGTGGAGGACGGGAGGGTGGTCCGGGAGATCCGCTGCGGGGAGCCGATCCTTTCCTCTCCCGTGGAGGGAAAGGACGGGCGGGTCTACTTCGCCACGGCCGGGGCCAGGGTCTACGCCTTGGATCCGGCGGGCCGGATCGCCTGGACCTGGGACTTCGTGAGGGAGGTTCTTCATTTCAAAGGCAACCGCTGGTCCGGGGC
>CAYQBW010000160.1:0-6503 GCA_964415725.1 uncultured Planctomycetia bacterium | reverse complement strand
GATGGTCTGCTGCCGTGCCCCGTCGGGACTGGTGGCCACGGCGGGAATCACCTGGAAGGGGGGATGGAGCCTGTTTCCCGGCCCCAGGGCCCCCACCACCAGGTCTCCCGCCTCGAGGCCGGAAGGAAGCTCCCATTCGGTCTCCAGGACCTCCCCCGGAGGGTCCCCTTCCCTGGGAGGAAACCCCCTGGCCAGGAAAAGCCGTCCTCCCTCTTTCTCCCGGGCCACGTGGAGAAGGGCCTTTTCCAAGCCCTCCCCCTCCCCCACGGCGGATTCCTCTTCCAGGCGCTTCCTCGCTTCCAGGGCCCGGGAAAAGGCGGGAAGGTAGACCTTCTCCAGGTCTTTCGTTCTCTTCCCCGCTTCCTCCAGGCCATGGGCGTCATGGAGCCAGGCCCCAAAAGAGACCAGCGCCCGGGCCGGCCCGGAAAGAAAACGGGCCTGTTCCTCCGGGTCCGTCCCCAGGGGGAGAAACCGGGAAAGCATCCACTCCCTCGCCGGGTCCCCCACCAGGTCCTCCGCCCGGAGAGGAGGAAGAAGGCGGGCCCTCTCCTCCAGGTGGGCCAGGAAATCCTCCAGGGCTCTCTTTTCCTTTCCCTTGGGATCGAAGCCCTTCTCCCAGAGGAATTCCTGCACCAGGGCCCGGGCCTCGGTCAAGCCCTCTTCCCGGGCCGTGAAAGGGTCTTCTCCCCGGTCGTCCCCCAGGCCTCCCAGGGCGCGTCCCAGGCTCTCCACGACGGGGCCGAGCTTCTCCTCCCTGCCCTCCGCCTCCTCCAGGCGCGCCACCAGGTCCCTCCCCATGTGGCAGGCTTCGTAGGGAAGCCCGCTCCCGCAAGGGCAGGGCGCCTCCGGGTCCGTCCAGGGCCGGGCTGCCACGGTATCCCTGCCCGGAGAAGGTTTCCCCTCCCCGGCCCTCTCCTCCCCCCCTTTTTCCGGTTCCTCGAGGCGGGCCCAGAGCTGGAGAAAGAGGCGGCGGATCTCTTCCAAGTCCACGTCGGTCTCGAAGGCGAGCTGGTCCAGGAACTCCCCGAAGGCCTCGGAAAAAGATGAGGCTTCCCGGGCCTCCCGGGCCACATCGGCGGCCGTGACCCCGGCGAAACCGAACTTGTCGAAAAGGAGCTGAATCCGGTCCACCAGGTCCGCCAGGGGAAGTTCCGGACCGAGAAGCCCCGGGTCCTCTTCCTCCCGGCGCCCCTGGAAAAAACGGCCCTCCAGAATGGCCTCCAGTTCCTTCTGGCCCAGCTTGTCTCTCATGCCCATGGCCCGGGCCCGCTCCACGTCCCTCTCCAGGGCCTGGGTCAAGTCCCCCCCCTGGTAGAGGATCATCCAAGGCGAAGGCAGGTAGAGGTCCTTCTCCCCCGTGCCGCGGAAGGGGTAGACCCGCCCCAGGAGGGTGTCCCCCCGCTCCGGAACCTGCCGGGACCGGAGGGGCCAGTAGAGGCGGAAGGTCCGGCCCGAGGGAAACCGGAGCACCAGGGTCCTTCCCTCCCCCCTGTCCTGGACCCGGAAGAACCCGAAACGGCTCTCCCCCAGGGCCTCTTCCAGCCACCGCGGCCGCCCTCCCGGGAGCCCGGGCATCCCGGCCCGCAAGAAACGGGAGAGGATGGAAGGCTCCCTCTCCAGGCCCTTCTCCAGGCAGAACCATTCCAGGAAACGCCCCTCCCTGGGGGCGTCCCCCTCCTCCTTCCTGGGATACCCGAAGAACTCCTTCCGGCCTTCCTCCCAGGCCCGGGAAGCCCCTTCCAGGGAACGGGCGAAACGCCCCAGGGCAGGCAGGGCCTCTTCCAGGACTCGATAAAACCGTTCCATTCCGGTCCTCCAGCTCTCTTCCTCCCCGGGAATCCTTCCCTCCCGGACACTTCCATCCCCTCACATCCAGGGGGAGGGTATGATACTCCAGGAAGAAGGGGGGTCCTCAGGGTACGAGGTGACCCCCATGGACTTTTCCTTCAAAGAGGTGCTCCACCAGCTGGGGTGGATCGATTTCTCCACCCTGGTGATCCTGCTGGTGTTCTTCGTGCTGGGCCTGTTCCGGGGGCTCGTGTGGCAGCTCAGCAGGCTTCTCACCCTGGTTCTCGGGTTCCTGGTGGCCGGCATCTGGGCCCAGGACCTGGCGGACTTCCTGGTGAAGACCTGGCCCAAGTCCCAGCCCTTCGCCCTCTACGCGGCCTACTTTGCCATCTTCCTCGGCGCCTTCCTCGTCCTTTCCGTGGTGGCCTGGTTCCTCTCGGGCCTCATCAAGAAGCTGAAGCTCACGGCCTACGACCGCCTGGGAGGAGGCGCCATGGGCATCCTCACGGGGGCCGCCGTGGTGGTCCTGGTGCTCACGGTCTTCTACGCCTTTCTTCCCAGGGAGACGGGCATCATCCAGGCGGCGGAAAAGTCCCGGACCAAGACCACGGCCGTCCAGGTCCTGCGCTTTTGCGAGAAGAAGCTCTCCTTTTCCTTCCTCCATCCCGTGGTGAAGACCCTCTCGGGCGAAGAAAAGGGCGCGGCTTCCTCCGGGGCAAAAGGCACCCCTTCCTCCTCCCCCTCGAAGGGCAAGGAAGGCAAGAACGCGGGCAAGGGGAAATAACCCGCAGAGGCCCTCTCCCCTATTTCCCCTTCCTCTCGTGGCAGAGGTCGCAGGTCTCGCGCCGCAGGCCTCCGCCTTGGGCTTGCAGGTGGCAGAAGCGGCAGTCCACCCGAACGAAGGCCCTGGGCCGGCCGTCCTTCTTTTTTCCCCAGGCGTGGGGACAAAACCGGGCCTTTCTCCTCCCTCCTTCCAGCCAGGGCGAAGGAAGAAGGTGAGCCTGCTGCGCGTGGCAACGCCGGCAGGCCAAAGAAGAGTCCAGCACGTGGATCCCGTGCAGTTCCCGGGCATCCCAGGCCGGGGGCCAATCGGCCTCCCCTTCCGCCTGGGAATGGCAGGCCAGGCAGGCCTTCCTCCGGACGGGCGGCCCCTGGGGAAAGAGGGAGGGATGGCAATCCCTACAGGAATATCCCCTGGCCCGGGCCTTGGCATGGTCCAGCCGGGCTTTGGGGGCAAGCTCCACCGTGGGAGGCATGCCGTGGCAGACCAGGCAGGCCTGGTCCCGGCCCGGATCCCCCCGGAGCCCTTCCCCGGCCAGGTGGCAGACCAGGCAGGCCTCCCGGCGCACCGCCGTCCCGTGGCCCCGGGCCAGGGCCTCCCCGTGGCAGAGGGTGCACCTCGGGCGTTCGCCCAGGACGGAACGGCCCGTTTTCCGGTGCTGGGAATGGTGAAAGAGGATTCCCTTCCAGGGGATTCCATCCCCGCCTCCCCCGGGATGGCAGCCCCTCCTCGTGCAGGCCTGGTCGGGCACGACTCCCTGGGGATGCCCGGAGAATCCGCCCTTGTGGGAGGCCAGGAAGACCAGGCCCCGGGCCTTGTCCCCCAGGGCCTTCAGGACGCCCGGTCCGATATGGCACTCCTTGCAGGAGATCCCGGCGTGGGAGCCCGCCTTCCAGGCGGCGATGAAGGGGCGCATCTCGTGGCACCGGGAGCAGAACCGGTCCCGGGAAGTCTCCCTCCAGGTCCGTCCCAACGTATATGTCCCCCCCGCCAGGCCCGCTCCCGCCAGGAAGGCCAGGGTTCCCAGGAGGGCCGAGGCTCTCACTCTCCGCCCGCCTCCGAAGCCCGCTCCTCCTTCCGGGCCTCTCCGCCCTTCCCGAAGGCCCGGTTGGAGATCCGCATGGCGCAGAAATCAGGCCCGCACATGGTGCAGTAATCCACGTCTTCAGCCTTGTCGCCCACAGACCGGAGTTCCCGGGCCCTCTCGGGATCCATGGCCAGCTCGAACTGCTTCTCCCAGTCGAAGACGATCCGGGCCCGGGCCATGGCGTCGTCCCAGTCGCGGGCGCCGGGCCTTCCCCGGGCCACGTCCGCCGCGTGGGCGGCGATCCGCGAGGCGATGACGCCCCGGCGCACGTCCTCGACCCCGGGAAGGCCCAGGTGTTCCATGGGCGTGACGTAGCAGAGCATGGAGGCCCCGAAGAAGGCCGCCAGGGTCCCGCCGATGGCCGAGGTGAGGTGGTCGTAGCCCGGGGCCACGTCGGTCACCACCGGCCCGAGAAGGTAGAAGGGAGCCCCGTCGCACTCCTGGATCTCCCTCTCCACGTTCATTCGAATCTGGTCCAGCGGAATGTGTCCGGGCCCCTCCACCATGGCCTGGACTCCCGCCTTCCGGGCCCGGCGGACCAGTTCCCCCAGGACCCGGAGTTCCGCGAACTGGGCCTCGTCGCTGGCGTCGGCCAGGCATCCCGGGCGAAGCCCGTCGCCCAGAGAAAGGGTCATGTCGTGTCTGCGGGCGATCTCGAGAAGGTCGTCGAAACGGGCGTAGAGAGGATTCTCCTCGCCGCGGGCCTTCATCCAGGCCGCCATGAGAGAGCCCCCCCGGCTCACGATTCCCATGACCCGTTTTTCCGCCAGGGGAAGGTGGTCCCTCAGAACGCCGCAATGGACGGTGATGTAGTCCACCCCCTGGCTTCCCTGGCGGTCGATCACCTCCAGGAGCCTGTCCGGGTCCAGGTCCTCGCCTTTGCCTCCCGCTTCCTTCACGGCCTGGTAGATGGGGACCGTTCCCAGGGGAACGGGGCACTCCGCCAGGATGGCCGTCCGGATCTTGTCCAGGTCCCCGCCCGTGGAGAGATCCATCACCGTGTCCGCCCCGAACTGGACGGCCCGCCGCATCTTGGCGATCTCTTCCTCGATCCCCGAACAGAGGGAGGAATTCCCGATGTTGGCGTTCACCTTGGTCCGGCAGGCCATCCCGATCCCGATGGGCTCCATTCCGCGGTGGGAGGGGTTGGCGGGAATCACCATCCGCCCCGCCGCCACCTCTTCCCGGACCTTTTCGGGGGAAAGGCCCTCCTTGCGCGCCACCTTCTCCATCTCGGGGGTGATCTCCCCGCGGGCGGCGCGCTCGAGCTGGGTTCCAGGATTCTTCTCTGTCATCGAACCTCGTCTCCACGCCCCCCGCCGGGTTCAAAGAAAAACCCGGGGAAGGGGCAAAAAACTTCCAGAGCTACTTTTTCATCCCCCCCCGCAAGCGCAAGGGGGGAACGCTCATCCCTCTCTCGGGAGGGCGAGCATCCTCTCCAGGGCCTTCCGGGCGCCGGAGCGCACGGACTCCCCCACTTTCACCGCCCCGGGAGGAGCCCCGGAAGCCAGGCCCTCCAGGGTGTCCGCCAGGGCCCTGGGGTTGATGCGATACATGTTGGGGCAAAGGGAGTGGGCCAGGGGGAGGACCCGCCGGTCCGGAAAGTCCAGGGCCAGTCTCTCCACCAGGTTCACTTCCGTTCCCACCACGATCGTGGACCCGGGCCCGGCCTCCCGGACGAAGCGCACGATCCTCTCCGTGGAGCCAGAGGCGTCGGAGGCCTCCACCACCGGCACGGGACACTCGGGATGGACGATGATCCGGCATCCCGGATTCTCTCTCCTCGCCCGTTCCACGTCCTCGGGCCGGAAGAACACGTGGACGTGGCAGTGCCCGGACCAGAGGAAGACCTTCCCCCGGCGGATCTCGTCCTCCTCCAGCCCGCCTCCCTGCTCCCGGAACGCGTAGAGAAGAACCTCCCCGGAAGGGATCCCCATGGCCCGGGCCGTGTTCCGGCCCAGGTGCTCGTCGGGGAGAAAGAAGACTCTCTTGCCCTTTTCGAAGGCCCACCGGAAAGCCCGGTCCGCGTTGGAGGAGGTGCAGACCAGGCCGCCCCGGTCCCCCACGAAGGCCTTGAGGCGGGCGCTGGAATTCATGTAGACCACCGGAACCAGGGCCTCTTCCCCTAGAACGGATGTAAGAGCGCCCCAGGCCTCTTCCACGTCGGAGGGGTCGGCCATGTCCGCCATGGGACACCCCGCGGCCGGGTCGGGATGAAAGACTTCCTGCCCCGGCCTGGCCAGAACGGCCGCCGCCTCGGCCATGAACCGGACCCCGCAGAAGACGATCCACCGGGCCTCCGCCCGGGAGGCCTGCCGGGCCAGGAGGAAGGAATCCCCTACGAAATCGGCACGGCGGACGATGGCGGGCCTCTGGTAATGGTGGCCCAGGATGACCACTTCCTTTCCCAGGGCCCGGCGGAGTCGGTCGATCCTGGCCAGGTGAGACCGGTCTGAGCGGGGCACGAACCCCTCCCGGGCCTGGCTCTCCCTCGCTCCCGCCGGTTCGGTCATCTTTCCCCCTTCCGGTCCTCCCTTACGGGACCGATTCGACCCTCTTCACCTCGGGAACGGCCTCCTTGAGACGCTCCTCGATGGCCAGGTGCAGGGTATACGTGGAAGCGGGACAGTGGGCGCAGGCCCCCTGGAGGCGGACCTTGACCACCCCCGTTTCCTCCTCCACCCCTACAAGCTCCACGTCCCCTCCGTCCTGGATGAGAAAGGGCCGGACTTGCTCGATCACGGCGGCCACCTTCGAATGGAAACTGTTCGCCTGGGTCTTTTCTTCACTCATGTTCGTCGTTTTCAGTCTTTCCTGGTCCATGCCTACGGACTGCACGCCGCGAGC
>CAYQBW010000159.1:0-6509 GCA_964415725.1 uncultured Planctomycetia bacterium | reverse complement strand
CCTTTTCTCTTCCCCGGACTTACACGGTCGAGACGCCGGGCGGCGGTCTTCCCGCAGGCGACCCGGGGCTGGCCCTCCTGGAGAAGGCCCTGGCCGGCAAGGGATGCAAACGGGCCGGCGGGGCCTCCTTCGGGATCGAGCTTTCTCTTTTCCCCGGCCCGGCCTCCCTGGACGCCAAGCTCCGCTCTTTGGGGTGCCACGAGAGGATGCCCGCACGGAAGGAGGCTTTTTTTCTTCACCTGGGGAAGGGGGGAGCCCGGGCGGGGAGCCTTTCCTCCAGGGGCCTCTATTACGCTTTGTTGGCCCTGGCCGGCTGGATCCGGGAGTCACCGGGCCGGGAGATCCGCGGGGGCTGGGTCCTGGACTGGCCGAGCCTGGAGCACCGGGCCTACATGCTTGACATGGGAAGGCTCGTGGAGCGGAAGGAGTTCTACAGAAAAGTATTGAGATTTCTTTCCCGGCGCAGGTTCAACACTTTCGTCCTCCACCTCACGGACGACCCCGCCTCAGCCCTCCGGTTCCCAAGGCATCCCGAGTCGGCCGATCCCCACGCCTGGACCCCGGGGGAGATGAAGGCCTTCGTAGAGCTTGCCGGGAAGTGGCACGTGACCCTCATCCCGGAGGTGGAACTCTTCGGGCACGCGGGATGCTGGGTCCGCAGGCCGGCCTACGCCTCCCTGGCCGAACCCGGCCTGCCCACCTTTTCACCCCACCGCCCGGGAACGTATGGACTGATCCGGGACCTGGTCGGGGCGGCGGCCCGGATCTTTCCCTCTCCCTTCTTCCACGCCGGCCTGGACGAGGTCTCGGGGCCTTCCTCCGGGGAGGGAAAGGCCTTTGCGCGCAAGTGGGGAAAAGGGGCCTGGCTCGCGGCCCACATCGTCAGGGTCCACGACCTTTTGGCCGACGCGGACAAGCGGATGATCATGTGGGGGGACATGCTCCTTCGTTATCCAAGGGGGGCGGGCCGGATTCCAAGGGACACCTTGATCTACGACTGGCACTACGGGACATCCTTCCTGCGCCCGGGAGCGAGAAAAAGGAAGAGCCTCCCCCCCGAGAGCTGGGTTTGGTTCCGGGAGATGGGATTTTCCGTCGTCGCCGCCCCGGCCCTCATGAACGGCCCCTACCGCCTCTGGCCGGACCGGGACCGCCTCTCCAACACCCTGGGGACCGCCCGGCTGGCCGCCCGTTACGGACTCCGGGGGGTCTGCGTCACCCAGTGGCTTCCCCAGAGATACCTGCCCGATTCCTCCTGGTTTGCCCTGGCCCTGGCGGGGGATGCCTGCTGGTCGGGGACGGCCTTCGACGAGTCGCGGGCGCGGAGAGCCTTCTTCCGGGATTTCTTCGGGCTGGAAATGGAAAAGAAGGACCTGGAGGCGATCCGGTTCCTCCTGGACCGGTCCCCCCTGCAGGAGGACCTGGAACGCCTGCTCTGGTTCGAAAGGAAGGGGGTCGACCGCTTTCTCGCCCGGGGCGGGTACCGGATCCGGGGGTGCCTGAAGGAGGCGGAATCCGCCCTGGCCCGCCTGGAAGGGCTCTCGAAAAAGGCCTCCCGCCACGAGCCCGAGTTCGGGGAGATCCTCCGGGTCGCCCGGGTGATCCGCCACCTGGCCTGGCGGGAGGCCCGCGGAAAGGCCATCCTCCTGGACCCCGCGGCGGAAGCGCTCCGGAAGGAATGCCGGAAGAGGACGGCTGAAATCCTCCGGGAGATCCGCGACTCATGGCGCCGGTGGCGATACCTGGACAACCGGAATCACCACGATCCCTACGCGGCCCGGGACGATCTCCTGGCGGACTTCGAAAAGGCCATGGTGGCCTTGGCGGGCCTGCTCATGAAGAGGCCTCCCCGGTAGGGAAAGCCCGTCCCGGCCGGCCCCTTGGGCAAGGATGTGGTTCCTTCTCCTTACTCCCGCGTCTCGACCCGGACAGCGTCGAAGGGGCACTCCTGGACGCAGGTCCCGCAGCCTGTGCACTTTCCGGGGACCGCCTTGGGGTAGGCCGCCTCGCGGGGCATCTCGAGGGCTTCTTCCCGGCAGACGTCGGCGCAGATTCCACAGCCCGTGCAGTCTTCTTCCAGGAGCCTCCATTTCCAGGGACCCGGATTTCCTCGGTCCTCCGTCACTTTTCCCCGGTTCCTTTCAAGGAATCCTTGAAAGCCAGAAGAAAGAGGAGGACCAGCAAGGGAAAACAGGCATAGAAGGAGAGCTGGGCCAGCTCCAGGCCGTGGGGGGATGCGTTGGAGCGTAGGTGCGTCTTTACGAAGGTCCAGAAGGGGCTGGGATGGAGGGCCAGGTATTCCTCTCCCGGCGCCTCCATGACCAGGGAGAAGCCCAGGATGTTCAGGAGGTTTGCGCTGAACATGGCCCAGAGGGCCCCTTTGAAGGTCCCGGACGACACCTGGTGGCCTCCCTTGAAGAGCCGCAGGTAGAGGGCCAGGGCGAAGAGCACCACCGCGGCGGGCACGAATGGAACGGCCACCTTGATGTCCGCCATGATGTCGGGATTCAGGACGGCGAAACCCACCAGCACCACCACCGCAAGGAAGACGTCCACAACAAAGACCGAGAAGAGGTGCCAGATCTCGATGGAGACCCGAAGGGTGAGGCGCCCTTCCAGGGCCTGGAGGTATTTCCCGGCCATGGCCAGGCCCAGGGCGAGAATGCCCAGCAGGATGGAGAGGTTCAGGAGGTTCTGGAGGGTCCAGATTTCCAAGGCCTTCGCGACGTCGTGGGGGTTCATGGGCGGGCTCCTTTGGAGTCACAGGCGTCGAAGGGGGCCATGGCCCCCAGGATGAAGGAGCCCATGGAGGGAAGGCAAAGAAATCCCCGGGATTAAGGATTTCTTCAGGAAGGAAGGAAAAGGCGCCGGAATGCAGCAGCACCTTCCTGAATCATCTAAGATGACCTCCATGAGAATCCTCCTGGTGGAAGACGACGAGAGGACGGCTTCCTTCGTGGCCAAGGGGCTCAGGGAAGAGGGATATGCTGTGGACTGGGCCCGTGAAGGACGGGAGGGTCTCCGGCTGGCTTCACAGGGGATCTATGATGCCGCTGTGGTGGACGTCATGCTCCCGGGCCTGGACGGCCTCACCTTGATCCGGAGACTCCGCGAGGCCGGGGTGGGGACCCCGATCCTCGTGCTCAGCGCCAAGGCCGCCGTGGACGACCGGGTCCGGGGCCTCCAGGCGGGAGGGGACGACTACCTGGTGAAGCCCTTCGCCTTCTCGGAACTGGCGGCCCGACTCCAGGCCCTCCTCCGCCGGGCCCTGGGATCCACCGAACCTACCAGGCTGGAAGTGGGGGACCTGGCGGTGGACCTGGTGCGGCGCAAGGTCTACCGGGGAAAGGAGGAAATCGAACTCCAGCCCAAGGAATTCGCCCTTCTCGAATACCTGGCCCGGAACGCGGGCCGGGTGGTCTCCAAGACCATGATCATGGAGCACGTCTGGGACTACAACTTCGACCCCCAAACCAACGTCGTGGAGGCCCGGATCTGCCGGCTGAGGGAGAAGATCGACAGGCCCTTCCCGGTCAAGCTCCTCCACACGGTGAGGGGGGCGGGCTACGTCCTCGAGCCCCGGGGAAGGGAAGATGCGAAAAAAGGCTAGTCCTTTCCGCACGGTCACCTTCAGGTTGACCTTCGGGTTCGGCGCTATCTTCGGTCTTCTTTCCCTGGCCGTCTTTCTTTTCGTCTATACCGCCATGGTCTCCGCCTTGGGCCGGCGCTCAGACGAGGAGCTTTCCAGCAAAGCCAGGGAATTCCAGGCCCTCTATCGCACCCACGGGATCGAGGCTCTGCGTTCCGAATTCCGGCGCGAGGCGGCGTCCCAGGGAAAGGAACGGGTCTTCTTCCGCCTTCTCTCCCCCGAGGGAAAGGCCCGGGTCTCCTCGGACCTGGGCGCCTGGAAGGGGCTCCCGAAGGAAATCCCTCTCTTTCGAGGCGGGACCGGGGGGTTCGCCACCCTTTCCCTCCCGGGCCGCTCCCACCAGGTCCGGGTCCTTTCCCGCAGGCTTCCCGGCGGGGACATCCTGGAGGTGGGTGCGACCCTGGAGGGAAACGAGGCCCTGGTCCGGAAATACCGGGAGACCTTCGAGATCGCCCTGGCGGTCATGCTGGTCTGTGGAGGCCTGGCTGGGTGGTTCCTGGCCAGGTGGGCCATGTCGGGGGTGGAGCGGGTAACGGAAGCGGCCCTCCGTATCGGAAGGGAAGACCTCGGCCTCAGGGTTCCCCCCGGGAAGGAAGGCCGGGAGATCGAGAACCTGGCCCTGGCCTTCAACGGAATGCTCGAGCGGATCCAGGCCCTGGTGGAGGAATTGAAGGAGGTTACGGACAACGTGGCCCACGACCTGCGGGGCCCCATTACCCGGATCCGGGGCCTCGCTGAATCCTCGCTCCTTTCCGGGGAGGAAGGGGATTCCTGGAGGGAAGCGGCGGGAGCGGTGGTGGAGGAGAGCGACCGGCTGGTGGAGATGATCAACACCATGCTTGAGATCTCCCGGGCCGAGGCGGGGGTCCTGGAGATCGCCCGCGCCCCCGTGGACCTGGGGGAGATCGTCGCGGCGGCGGGGGAGTTGTTTCAACCCCTGGCCGAGGAAAAGGGAATCGACCTGGAATCCTCCTATCCGGAAGAGGCTCTCCTCGTCCCCGGGGACAAGGGGAGGCTCCAGAGGGCCGTGGCCAATCTCCTGGACAACGCCATCAAGTTCACCCCGGCGGGAGGGCGCGTGGAACTCCAGGCCCGGCGGGAGGAAGGGAAAGCGAAAATCCAGGTCAAGGATACGGGGTCCGGGATCGACCCCTTCGATCTTCCCAGGATCTTCGAGCGGTTCTACAGGGGGGAAAAGAGCCGGTCTTCGGAGGGAAACGGCCTGGGCCTGAGCCTCGCCCGGGCCGTGGTCCGGGCCCACGGGGGAGAGATCGAGGTGGAGAGCGCCCCCGGGAAGGGAAGCGCCTTTACCATTCTTCTTCCCCTTCTCGGAGACGGAAGATGACCAAAAGGTAATCTTCCCGTCATTTTCCGGTCATCTGGGGGGAGTATTCTCCCCGGCATGAAGAGCGCGGGCCTGGTTCTTATCCTTCTTCTTTTCGTTTCCGGATGCGCTTCCTACCGGCCCCGCCCCCTCACCAGGGAGGCCGTGGAAAAACGGCTCGCTCCGCCGGACTTGGAAGAAGTGCGGCTCCAGGCCTCCTCCATCGACCACCCCCTTCTGCGGCCCATCCCTTTCGACGCGAGGGACGGGATCTCCCCGGAGGAGGCGGCTCTCCTCGCGGTTCTGGCCAACCCGGCCCTGCGGGCCGCCCGGGACCAGCGGGGAATCGCCCGGGCCCAGGTCCTCCAGGCGGGTCTCTTGCCGGATCCCACCTTTTCGGCGGGGCCCGAGATCCCCCTGGGTGGGGACACCAGGGACCTGGTGACAGGTTTCGACATGGGCCTGCACTGGGACCTCTCCTCCCTCTTCTCCCGGGGGGCCCGGAAGGACGCGGCCCGGGCCGGCGCGGCTTCGGTGGATCTCCAGGTCGCCTGGCAGGAATGGATCCTGGCCCAGCAAGCCCGCTGGAGCGCCTACCGCCTGGCCCTGGCCCGGGAGAAAGCGAAAGCCGCCGAAAAGGAGGTCCGGGCCTTCGAGAAACTCGTGAAAGCCCTCCGAAGGGGCGTGGAGATCGGGATCTCCGGGTCGGCCGATTCCGCCGCTGCGGAGGCGGACTACCGCCGGGCCCTGGCCTCCCTGGCGGCGGCGCGCTCGGAAGCGGAGGCGGCGCGCCTGGCCTTGAACCGGGCCCTTGGATTTCCGGCTGAACGGAAGATCCCCCTGCAGAAGGGCATCCGCTTCCTCCCCGCCGCGGAACTTCCCGCCCCGGCGGAGATCCTTCGCGGCCTGGAGAAGAGGCGCCTCGATCTCCTGGCCCTCCGGATGGGATACAAAAGCAGCGAGGCCCGCCTCCGGGAGGCCGTGCGGGCCCAGTTCCCGAGGCTGGATCTTGGAATCCTCGGTGGAAGGGACCCGGAGGGTTTCGAGACCGCCGGCTTCGAGCTGGGCCTCCGCCTTCCCCTCTTCGACAGGAACCGGGGCCGGATCGCCCTGGCCCGGGCCACCAGGAAGGCCCTTTTCGATGAATACGCCGCCCGTCTCTTCCAGGCCCGGAGCGAGGTCTCCCGCCTGGTGGAAGCCTTCGAGGGCGCGGAAAGGGAGTGGAGGGAGAGGGCCTCCCTGGTCTCGGCCCTGGAAAAGAGGGCCTCTCTCCTGGAGCTGGCCGCCCGGGAGGGGAGAGGGGACATCCTCTCTTACTACAGGGAGATGGGGGCACTGGGCCGGGAAGAGGTGAATGCCTTGACCCTGGAAGAGAAACTCGCGGCCCTGGGGATGGCGCTGGAGACGGCTTCCGGGGAATACGGGATTGCGGTTTCAAGCGGAAGGTCCGCAGGGAAGGAGAAAAAGAAATGAGAACCGGCGCGGCGGTCTTCTTTGCGGGCGCGGCCGTCCTGACCCTGGCGGGCTGGGCGGGGG
>CAYQBW010000158.1:0-6556 GCA_964415725.1 uncultured Planctomycetia bacterium | reverse complement strand
CCCCTTCTTCGCGCTCCAAGCAGATGAGCCCCCTCTTCCACTCTTCGAAGGCGATGCGGATGGGGTTCCGTTCCCTGGTCTCGTAGAGGGGCTTTCCCCCCCGCACCAGTTCGCGCACCCTCTTCTGGAGCAAAGTGGTCAGCTGGAAGGAGCTGTTCACTTCGTTCATCAGCATCTGGGGAAGAGAATCTTCCATGGTTCTTGGCCCGTTCTATGGTTTCGTCCTTGGGGAGGGCTTAATAGACCCCTTCGATCGAGGGCGGCATTGTAGGAAGGCGGAAATTTTTGGCAACCCCCCGGCAAATGAAAAGGATCGACCTGGACGAGCTTCTGGACCCCCTGGAAGGGCTGGAGAAACCCGGCAGGTACCTGGGCGGGGAGTGGAACCAGCCTTCCCGGGAGGAGCTGGTCTTTCGTCCCAGGCGGGCCGTGCTCTGTTACCCCGATCTCTACGAGTTGGGCATGAGCAACCTGGGGCTCCAGGTACTCCTGGAAGCGGCCCGGCCCCTCCCTTCCTGGGCGGTGGAACGGGTCTTCCTTCCCGGGGCCGACCTGGCCGCACGAATGAGGGAGCGGGGGGTGCCTCTTTTCTCCCTCGAGACCAGGCGCCCCCTGGCCGAGGCGGACCTGCTGGGTTTCAGTCTCCAGACGGAAACGACCTACACCAACCTGCTGGAGATCCTGGAACTTTCCGGGCTCCCCCTGGAGGCGGCCCGCAGGGACGAGACCCATCCCCTGGTCGTGGCGGGGGGATCGGGGGCCTTTCATCCGGAGCCTTTGGCGCCTTTCCTGGACCTGTTGGTGCTGGGCGACGGGGAAGAGGCCTTTCCGGCCCTCCTGGAGAAGCTCGAGGAAATCCTGGCAGGCGGTCCTCCCCCCAGGGAGGAACTTCTCCTGGAGTTGGCCCGGTCTTTTCCCTGGGTCTACGTTCCGGCCTTCTTCGAGCCCCGGTGGGACCCAAAGGGGCGTTTCGCAGGGATCGAGCCCCTCCGGCCGGATCTGCCCTTTCCTTTGCGGGGCGCTTACGTGGAGAGCCTGGAAGAGGCCCCTTTCCCCGAGGCCCCCATGGTTCCCTGGATCGAGACGGTCCACGACAGGGTGGCCGTAGAGATCATGCGGGGATGCGTCCAGGGGTGCCGGTTTTGCGAGGCCGGCATGCAACGCCGCCCCCTCAGGTTCCGGAGCAAGGAGAGGATCCTCCGGATCGCGGGAAGGGCCCTGGACGCCACCGGCCACGACCAGGTCTCCCTGCTGGGCCTTTCCGCCTCGGACCACCCGGAGCTCAAGGAGACCATGGAGGCCTTCGACCGGGCCTTTTCGGACCGGAAGATCAGCGTGGCCCTGCCCAGTCTCCGGGTGGACAAAGACCTGGCTTGGCTTCCAGGGGCCCTCCGGAAGGTGCGGAAATCCACCCTCACCATGGCGCCCGAGGCCGCCACGGACAGGCTCCGGAAAGTGATCAACAAGAATATCTCCACAGAGGATTTGCTCCGGGGGGCCGAGGAGGCCTGGCGCATGGGCTGGCGGGGACTGAAGCTCTATTTCATGATCGGCCTGCCCGGGGAGACCGAGGAGGACCTCCGGGCCATCGCGGAGCTGGCCGCGCAGGTGAGCCGGCTCAGGCGGAAGTCCCACGGCGGCGCGGGCCCTGTGAACGTGACGATCTCCACCTTCGTGCCGAGACCCTGGACTCCTTTCCAGTGGGCGGAAATGATCGGGCCCGCCGAGGTCCGCCGGCGCCAGGATGTGGTCAAGGGGGCCCTGCGGGCCCGTTCGGTGCGTCTCAAGTTCCACAAGGCGGAACGCTCTTTCCTGGAGGCGGTCCTGGGAAGGGGGGACAGAAAGGTGGCCCGGGCCCTGGCCCGGGCGCGGGCCCTGGGAGCCCGCATGGACGGGTGGGCCGATTCTTTCCGGTGGGAGACCTGGGAGAAGGCCTTCGAGGAGACCGGCGTCGATCCCGCCGACCAGGGCCTCCGCTCCCGCGATCCCGGCGAGCCCCTTCCCTGGGACCACCTTGCCTGCGGGGTGCGCAAGGAGTGGCTCTTGGCCGAGTGGGAGCGTTCCCGCCGGGGGGAAACCACCCCCTCCTGCCAGGGAGGCCCCTGTTCCGCCTGCGGGTGGGATCCCCGGGCCTGCCGGTCCGCCAGGATCCCCGGGGGGGCCTACAAGGCTCCGGAAACGTAGAACCGGAAGTTCCGCCGGTTTCGAAACCTTTTCCAACCAGGACTTTTGTCGCAACCGGGACTGATCGACAGACGCGACAAAAGCCTGGTCCAGTTCCTGAACCGTCCCCCATCAGGTGGATATCCTGCGGGCGACAATTTCAGCCCAGGCGGGCCAGCGCCCATTCGGCGAGAAAGACGCAGGCCCGGGCGGATTTCTCCTGGGTCTTCGTGTAGATTTCCAGGAGCCTTTTGCCCCCTTCCTGGGTCCCCCCACCTCGGATGCCCAGGAACCTGGAAGGGCGGCTGAGATAGGCCGGATCCAGGAGATTCGTGGCGGCCACGGTGACCCAGTAGAGGTCTCTCAGCTGGCGGAAGAAGACCATGCTTTCCGAGAGATCCTTCAAGGGCCTCTCGATCTCGGGCCACCTTTCGGCCAGGGCCGCCGGAAGGGCGGGGGTGATCTTCTTCCGCAGTTTTCCCGCCGCAAGAAGGGCCAGGAGAATCATTTCCTGGCATCGTAGCCCCCCGGGACCTTCCTTGAGGTCCAGCCTCAGCCGTTCGTCTTCCGCGCAGCAGGCCTTCTTCACCTGGGCCGCCATTCCGCGGATGTAGGGAGCCGCCTTTTCGAAGAGGATGGGATGGATGACCTCCTGGTCCAGGGCCCTGCGGAAATGGTCCTCTCCCGCGGCGAACCGGGAACCAAGCAGAATGGAGGTCTCCACCAGGGGAGGCTCCCATCTCTCCCGGAAATGACGCTTGACCTGGTCCAGCGTGGAGACCATGGGGCCCAGGTGGTCGGCCAGGCAGAAATGGGGCATGAGTCCGCGGCGGCCGAGTTCCTTGCCGACCCTTTGGAGGACCTTTGCCAGGAAGGGCGCCTCTTCCTCCCTGTTGCAGAGGGCGAAGAGGTCGCAATCCTCCGAAAAGGTGTCCCCCCGGGCGGTCCCTCCAGCCAGGAAGAGGCCGATCTCCACGTCGGCCATCTCCAGGGCCCCCGTCTCTTCCAGGACCTCCCCCAGGCACGTGTGGTAGAGCTGGGAGAAGAAAGGGATGAAAAACCGCTCGAAGGATTCCCCCGTGCCGATCTTGGAGGGGGAACCCAGGGTGAGAAGGCCCAGCCTGACCCTCTCCATGTCGAAGGAGTCTCCCAGGGCTTCCCTCCTCTCGGGAAAGGTGGGCCTGGTCTGCCCCCAGGCCCTGAGCCCGTGGGCGATCCGGTCCAGGAATTCCGGGTTGGAAAGGTGGCTCACCACGTAGGGGTGCCTCTCCACGACGCTCAGGAAGAAACGCTGGAAATAGCGGCTGTGGCTGTAGAAGAGCCTGGAAAGCCTCCGGATCTGGGCGGCGTACCCCGAGACGGGCTCGTCGTCCACCATCTCGATCTTCTTCAGGATTTCCGCCACCCGCCTCTGCTCTTCCTCGCTCAGGCTTCCCAGGAAGTGGCAGACCCGCCGGGAGTCCAAAAGGAAGACCTGGACCAGCCTCAAGGGAAGGTCTCCCTCGGCTGCCAGGGTGTCCAGGAAACCCTTGACCAGGACCTGGACCAGGGGGGCCACCCCTTCCCTGTGGGCATGCTTCTGGAGAAGGGTGATCAGGCGCATCACCCCCCGGGTCGTCCTGTGGGCGCCGGAGGAGATCCGGAGGAGAAGTTTTTCCAAGGGGCGCCTTGGGAGGGCGGCGGCCTCCCGGAGAAGGGATTCCACCAGGGCGGGGTCTTCCTCCAGGCGGTCCAGGATGTCGTCCCAGTATCCGACGCCCCTGAATCGGCGGGCGGCCCGCACGAGTTCCACCAGTCCGGCTTTGCCCTGCTCGGACGGGGAGGACTGCAGGAAGGGGGCGAAAAAAGTGGTCCGCCCCAGGTGGACCTTGAACCGGTCCACGAACCGGAGCACCAGGTTCCGGGCGAGGCGGACTTTCTGGTGGTAGCGGAATACCAGGCCCTGCCAGGCCGTGACGGGCCCGGCGTCCTCGTAGCCCATGAGCCCGGCGATCCTGGCCTTTTCTTCCTGGAGGCCGGGCTGGGGAATGGGAATCTCCTCGGTCTCCTCCACGTAGAAGTGGTAGAGCTGGCGGAAGGTTTCGAAAAAAAGGATATGGTCCTCCAGCTCGTCGTAGAGGGGTATGTCCTGGGGCATCCTGCGCCTGAGGGCCTCGAGCAAGGTGAGGGGATCGGGGGCTTCCACCTTGTAGAGGGACTTGGAAAGGCAAAGGATCCCCTTGAGGGGCCGGATGGCGTCTTCCTTGGGCCTGAGAAGGGTGGGGTCCAGGGGACGGGTGGCCAAAAGCAGGATTTCTCCCAGGTTGCCCCGGAAGAAGGTTTCGTGGTGAATGTTGTTCCCCCCCTCGTCGTAATAGAACAGGCCCTTGACTTGCCGCCGGAATTTCTCGAAGAGAAGGGAGGAGCCCAGGATCAGGTCGGCGCTCAGCATCTCCGAGACGGAAACGAAATCACGCGGGGTCTTCTCGAGGAATTCCCGGAAGTGTTCCACCGTTCCGGAGTAGGCATTGCCCCCCGCTTCCTCGGCCACGTGGAAGTCCATGCGGGTTGCGTAGCGGAGCATCTCCGTGGAGAGCCTGGACACCGCCCGCCGGAGCCGTTCCGTTCCCGGGGAACCGTCGTCCAGGACGCACACGTCCAGGTCGTCCCGGTCCCACCGGGATCCCACGTTGAGGATGGCGAACTCGGGCCGCACCCCCGAGGGGAGGAGGATCTCCAGGACCTTGGACATGTATGCCCTCAGCAAGGCCTGGAACCCTTCGGCCGAGGAGAGGAGAAAGACCTTTCTCGCCCTGGCGGGCTGAAGGGAACGGGAGATCTCGAGCCCCAGGGCGTCCAGGAGCGACAGGTTCAGGTGGATCAGTTGGAGGGCCTGGTAGGCCCCCAGGAAAGCGAGTTTCTCCTCCCTGTCGCGGCCCATGCGCGACACCGTTTCCATCTCCGAGGGAATGTCCCTGGCCCTGTCCCAGAGCCAGACCCGGTGCCGGAGGCCTTTCTCCTCGAGGCGCCTTTCCAGCTCCCCCGCCTTGCGCAGGGCCATCCGCAGGAAGCGCCCCTGGTGAGAGCCCAGGGCCGCCACCCTCTCTGCGAGGCGCTGGAATCCTATGTCCTGGTGAACCAAGGGAAGGGCCTGGGGCTGGAGAGGTCCTGGCTCAAGTGCCGGTTCTCGGGCGGGCGGCGAAGCGGTCCCGGTATCTCTCCATGAACCACCTTCCCCCCCATCCCTCGTTTGGAGGCGTGATCCGGGGGCTTTCCACCAGGTGAACGTGCCTGTCCAGGATGAACTGGAGGGTTTCGGTCCCCTGGCAGGAAGGGCAGAAGGGCTCCCAGAGAGAGGGGCTCCATCTCAGGGCTGCCTCCTCCTCGGCCTTCTCTTCGGGGACCAGCTTCAGGATCCTCAGGTCCCCGCCGCAGGAAGGACAGGAGGCGCCTTCCACGGGAAGGGCCACGAGCAGCCTGTCCAGGAAGAGATAGGTCGGATTGGAGAGGCGGAAGGTCTCCTCCGGCCACTTCTCCTGGTGGCAGAAGGGGCATACTCCCTTTTCGAGGATTTCCTCTCCCTCGTATACATCCCCCAGGACCGAACTGCACGCGGGACAGATGCGGGGGGGCTCCTCCTGGTCCATCCTCCAGATCGGCATGGTCCGCCTCCTTCCGACGGTGCTTTTCGCGCGGGACCTTGCGCTTCCCGCCCGGGGTCCCATAATCCCTGGGCCTTGTGCGTGAAGGTCCCCTGGTCGTTTCCGGGTGACCGCGGCGTCACCCCCGTTTCGCGGGGAGGTCCGGGTCGGAGCCCTGGTTGGGACACCGGTCCGGCTCTCCCGGGAACCTGGAGGATAGCATGAACGAATCCCGTTTTCAGGTGCGGGTCCCGGCCGTCTCGGCCAACCTGGGCCCAGGCTTCGATGTCCTCGCCCTGGCCCTGGATCTCCGGCTGGAGGCTACGTTGACCGTGAAGAAGGGGCCCCTGGAAGTGGAATACCGGGGCACTTTGAAGGAGGAGAAGATGGATCCCAGGAGGGACATCCTCCTCAAGGCCATGGCCCGGGCCATGGGCAAGGAGAGGGAGGAACTCGAGGGGATCCACCTGGTGGTGGATTCCCAGATTCCCGTGACCCGGGGACTGGGTTCCTCGGCCGCGGCCCTGGTGGCGGGGATTCTTCTGGGAAACGTCCTCTCAGGCTCCAAGCAATCCGCAGGGGAGGTGCACAAGATGGCCTACATGCTGGAGGGGCACAGGGAGGCCGTGGGGGCCGCCCTCTTCGGGGGCCTGGTCTTCGCCCCCCCCGGAGTGGAAGACCCGGAGCTGGCCCATCCTCTGCCCCTCCCCGTCCATCCTTCCTGGCGCTTCGCCGTGGCCTGGCCCGCCATGGAGGTCTCCACCGTCCTGGCC
>CAYQBW010000157.1:0-6559 GCA_964415725.1 uncultured Planctomycetia bacterium | reverse complement strand
TGCCGGGGCTGGCCCGAGCGAAGCCTGTCCCGGACGCGCTCTTCCTTCTGGGTGTGGAGGGACAAACTCGCCGTAAAGGATGAGAGGGCCGGCCCCAGGTCCCTGGCCCTGTATTGGAGGTAGGTGAGATCCCTCTCCTGGTCCAGGCTCCGCCTCAGCTCGCTGCCCACGGTGGTCCCCTTCCAGCTCTTTCCGAAGATCGTCTTGTGAGTCCTCCAGGCGTCGTCCTGCCTCACGTGCTGGTGGAGGAAGATCAACTTGCCCTTACGGTCCGGGTGGTATTCGATCTTGACGTCCCCGTCCCACTCGGTATAGCCCGTGTGGGGCCACTTTCCCGTGGAACGCCCCCCCTGGAGGTCCCCGAAGTATTTCAGGTCCGCCCCGGCGAGAAACCGGATCTTCCCCCCCATGAGGGAACCCATGGCCTCCTGGCGCCCCAGGCGGGTCCGCTCCGCCGAGGCCCACCGGAGGATCGTTCTCCCCCGGAACCGGTTTCCCGGGCCCAGGGAGGGCAGGTCCGGTGTGAAGGCCAGGATCGCCCCTCCCACGGCGTCGCTCCCGTAGAGCACCGACGCCGGGCCCCGGAGCACCTCGATCCGTTCCAGCGAAAGAGGATCCAGGGTCCCGAAATACTGGTTGGGGCCGCTGCGGAAGACGGAATTGTTGAAGCGGATCCCGTCCACCAGGAGAAGGGTCCTGTATCCGGTGAAGCCCCGGATGTAGGGCGAGCCCTGGCCGTGGGAGGTCTTCTGGACCATCACCCCGGGCTCCTCTTCCAGGGCCTCGGGCAGGGTCCGGGCCATGCGCTCGTCCAGGAGCATCCGCCTGGTGAGAAGACTCACCGAGTAGGGCGCGTCCAGGAGGGAACGCTCCCGCCGGCCCGCCCGGATCTTGACCTCCTTCAAGGCCTGGGCCTTCTCCGCTTTTCCGGCTTTCTCTCTCTCGGGTTTCTTTCCCTCCTGGGCTCCCGCGTGCGGGCAGATCCAGAAGGCCAGCAAGAGCGCCGAGACAGAGGGGACGAGGAAACGGTCCATGAATCTTTACCTCCTTGGAAAGGGAAAAAGGGCTGGAAAAGTCCTTCACCAACGGAGCGGGTCCCCGGGGGGTTCAACGTTCTTGACATTCTTTCCCGGACCCCCGGCAATGGCTTCATGAAGAAGACTCTCCAGGACCGGGTCCTGGTGGTGACCGGGGCCTCGGCGGGCATCGGGAGGGCGGCCGCCCTGGAAGCGGCCCTCCGGGGGGCCCGGGTGGTCCTCTCGGCCCGGCGGGAAGAGAAGCTCCGCGAAGCGGCCCGGGAGATCGAGTCTGCCGGAGGCCGGGCCCTGGTCCAGGGGGCGGACGTCTCCTCCCGGGAGGAGGTGGAGGCCCTGGTGGCCCGCGCCCGGGAGGCCTTCGGGCGGGTGGACGCCTTTCTGGCCAACGCCGGCTACGGCTTTCTCTGGCCCGCTGCGGACCTGCCCGAGGAAGACCACCGGCGGCTCTTCGAGGTGAACTACTGGGGCACGGTCCATTGCGTGAAGGCCGTGGTCCCCCTTTTCCGCGCCCAGGGCCGGGGGCACCTGCTCATCACCTCCAGTTTCGTCGGCAAGATCGGGCTTCCCTACTACGGTCCCTACAGCGCCACCAAGGCCGCCCAGGACGCCCTGGCCACGGCCCTTCGCCTGGAGCTGGAGCCCGAAGGCATCCACGTCTCCAGCATCTACCCCATCGGAACGGCCACGGAGTTCCACCAGGTGAGCGCCCGGATCACCGGAAGCCCGGGCGCCTTCCGGAACACCCCCTCCCTTTTCGTCCAGAGCGC
Organism: uncultured Planctomycetia bacterium; assembly: GCA_964415725.1. Classification (GTDB taxonomy): domain Bacteria; phylum Planctomycetota; class UBA1135; order UBA1135; family JALUZX01; genus JALUZX01. The sequence goes on along the minus strand of CAYQBW010000157.1, from coordinate 4,755 downwards.
CCGCCACGTGGGAAGGCGCATCGCCCGGTGCCTGGAGCGGCCCGTGCCCGAGGTCTGGCCGAGCGGTCTCTCCCGGTGCCTCGCCGCCCTGGGCGTCCTCTCCCCCCGTTTGACCCGCTTCCTCCTGAGAGCCCACGCGAAAAAGTGCGCCCGCATCTGGAAAGACCGCGGAAAAGAGGGATGACCATGTTCCGCTCAACCGCTTTCTCTCTCCTCGCCCTTTCCCTTCTTCCCCTTCCTTCCGCCCGGGGAAACCCGGGGGAGACGGACCTGGAGATCCTCAAAAACCGCGTCGTCGCATCCCTCCTTCCACGAGGGCCGCGGGAGAAGAAAACTCTTCTCCGGAAAGCCCACCGAATCCTTCGGTCCCTCCGGGAAGACGGAACCTGGAAGGACGTGGATTACGCTTCCCGCAACCGGTCCGCCTGGCGGGCGGCCAAACACCTGGACCGGTGCCTGCTCCTGGCCCGGGCCGCCCGGCTCTCGGGATCCCGGGTCTACGCCCGGGCCGCCCTGGCGTCTCTCAGGTTCTGGCTGAAGAAGGATCCCCGCAACCCCAACTGGTGGTGGAATGAGATCGGCGTGCCCCGGAGGATCGGGGAGACGGCCCTCCTCCTCCAAAAGCGCCTGGAACCAGGAGACACCAAGAAGGTCCTGGAGATCCTCCGCCGGAGCCGCTGGAAGGGCTGGACCGGCCAGAACCTGGTCTGGGGGGTGACCATCCAGGTCCTCCGGGGACTCCTGGAAGGATCGGCCGGGACGGCGGGGAGGGCCTTCCGCCGGATGTACCGGGAAATCCGAATCGTGGGCCCCGCCAGGGAAGGCATCCAGGCGGACATGAGCTTCCACCAGCACGGCCGGGTCCTCTACTCGGGAGGATACGGGGCGGGTTTCACCGCCGACGCGGGTCGGTTTCTCTCCTTCGCCCGGGGCACGGCCTTCGCGGCCCCCCGGGAGAAGACGGACCTCCTCCTTTCGTATGTCCTGGACGGACAGCGGTGGATGATCCGCGGCGCCTACTGGGACTACGGGGTCATGGGCCGGGAGATCAGCCGGGCGGGGCGGAACGCCCTGGGGATCCTGCCCGGCCTGAAGGCCCTGGAGCCGCTGGCGGGAAAGCGCCTTCCCGAGCTCCGGGCCATGGAAGCCCGCCTCCTGGGGGACGAAAAGGCCCCGCCTTTCGCGGGAAACAAGCACTTCTGGTGCTCCGATTACATGGCCCACCACAGGCCGGGGTTCTTCGCGTCGGTCCGGATGTTCTCCACGAGAGTGGACAACACGGACTGGCCCTGCAACCGGGAGGGCCTCAAGTCCCACCACCTGGCCGACGGGGCCAACCTCCTCTACCTCAGGGGAGACGAATACAAGGACGTCTTTCCCTGCTGGGACTGGAAGAAGATCCCGGGAACCACGGTGGAACAAGAGCCCGGCCCCTTGAAACCGGACCCGGCCCTCATCCGGACCAGGGGAAAGACCTCCTTCGTGGGGGGCGTCTCCGACGGAAGGCACGGCCTGGCCGCCATGGATCTCTTCCGGGGGAAACTCCGGGCCCGGAAGACCTGGTTCTTCTTCGACCGGGGCTATCTCTGCGCCGGGGCGGGAATCACTTGTCCCACGGGCAACCCCGCGGCCACCACGGTGAACCAGTGCCTTCTTAGCGGGCCCGTGACGGCAAGAGGATCCGCGGCCCCCTTGCCGGGGGGAACCCGCCTCCTCCACGGCCCGGCCTGGGTCCGCCACCACGGGGTGCTCTACCTCTTTCCCCGCCCCTGTTCCCTCCACCTGGAGAACAGGGTCCGGAGGGGCCGCTGGTCGGACATCGGCACGGGCTCTTCCAAAGAGGTCAGGCTCCCGGTCTTCACCCTATGGATCGACCACGGGAAGAACCCGGCGGGGGCCTCTTACTCCTACCTGGTCCTCCCCGGGGCCGGGCGGGGAAAAGAGGATTCTCTCCTGCGCAACCCACCGGCGGAAGTTCTCTCCTCCGATCCCGACCTCATGGCCTTCCGGTGGAAAAACGTCACAGCCGCGGCCTTCTTCCGGCCCGGCCGGGTGGAGGCCGGGAGCCCGGCCTTCGCCGTGGACCAGCCCTGCCTGGCCCTCCTGGTCCAAAGAAAAGGGGCCCTGGAGATCTCCCTCTCCAACCCCCGGAACGCCCCCCTCCAGGTCCGGGTGGAGGTCTTCCGCCCCTTCGCCTGCCGGGCCCTCTTTCAGCTTCCGGGCGGCCTGGAAGCGGGAAAGACCGTGATCCGCGTCCTGGAAAGGGGGAACCGGCCCGCCCCCATCCGGGAGAAGGGAAGGATCGAGGGGGCAAAGCTGAAGGTCTCCAAGGCGGGAGGAGGTTTGAAGGCCCGGGTCCGGAAGGTCCGAAGCGGGGGGAAGGCCCCCGTCACGGGGAAAAGGATCCTCTTTCTCCAGGCCCGGGGCCCTTGCGCCGGGGCGGAATTCCCCCTCCCCGGGAAGATCCGGCCCGGCCTCTACAAGGTCCGCCTCTTCCTTCTCGCCTCCCGGGACTACGGCAAGACCCGCTGGAGCCTGGACGGCATGCCCCTTCTCGGGGAATTCGACGGCTACGCGCCCTCGATCCGAAGAAAAGTCTTCTCGGGCGGGCCGATCCGCCTGGGGAAAGGAAAACACTTCCTCAAATTCGTGGTCACAGGGAAGAACCCGCTCTCCACGGGCTATCACACGGGGCTGGAGGCGGTGGCCCTGGAGCCGGTCAAGAAGAGCGGAATTGCCCGAACGCCCACCCCGGCGGACCTGCCCCGGCCGGACGAATTCACTCCCCTGGTCCTGAAGATCCTGAAGAGCTACCCCGCCGACGGGACCCACGGCTACTTCTGGCCCAGGGGAAATCCCGTCAAGGGGTGGGCGGGAAACACCATGGACCTCTACTACCAGGGAAAGCTCTTTTCCCCCGGCGATCCCAAGGGAAGGTGCTACTGCTGCGGGCTCACCTTCGAGGTCTTCTTCCGGGCCTGGAAGGCCTGGTGCGAAAAGAAAAAGAAGCCTTTCCGGGTGGACGGGCTGGATTTCGAACAGTTGAAGAGTTTCCGGGCCCACTTCTTCGGCTCCAACGGGGACCTGAAGTGCGTGGGCGGGGCCATCCCGGCCTGGGGGCTGGGCTTCGCCGTGCCCCCCATGGAGGCAAGGCCCGGGGACTTCGTCCAGTTCTGGCGCCATCCCAGGAAAGGCCGCAGGGCCTCGGGCCACTCGGTGATCTTTCTCGCCTGGGTGAAGGGGAGGGGCGGAAAGCCCAAGGCCCTTCGCTACTGGTCCACCCAGGGCTCCACCAAGGGCATCGGGATCCGGGAAGAGCGCGTAGGCGGCCCGGGAGGCGTGGACCTCTCGCGGGTCTACGCCGCCCGCGTGGGCCTCCCGCCTTTCTGAAAAATATCCGGGCTGGAAACAAATCCTTTCATTTTCCCGTTGCCCCTGAAGGAGGTTTCAGAGGAGGAGGACCCCCAAAGGGCATGGATATCCAAGAGGTGTAACCTTGAACAAATCCCTAACCTTGGTCTTTCTCCTGGGAATCCTGGCGCCCCTTTCCGCCCAGACCGGCCTGAACCGCTTCCGCCTCTTCGACAAGGTCACCAAGTGGTTCGAAGGGTACCGGTATACCGACACGACCCACGGGGCGGAGGTGATCCAGGGCTTTCCCGCGGATTTCTTCCCCGGGTTCCGCCGGATCGACGGGATCTCCTTCACCTTCTTCCAGACGAACAAGGCCTTTGTTCGGGTCATGGATTTCTACGTCCACCCAGACAAGGGGGGAAAACCGGACCTCGCCTCCCCGCCCCTCTACGCCTTCCGGGCGAAAACCCTCAAAGGTTCCGGAAGGGGGCCCGCCTATCCCTTCTCCTACCTTTTTCCCAAGCCTTTTCTCCTTCCCAAGGGCGCGAAAACCCTCTGGATCGGGGTCCATCTCCGCCGGGACCAGGATGCCACCGACCAGGCCTGGTTCGGGGCCCTTGCCGCCCACGGCATGGGCGGGAGGCCGGGTGTCCTGGCCCGGAAGGGCGTGCCCAATCCCAGGCTCGCCTACCACGTGCTCTACAAGGGCGGAAAGCCGGACCTCTCCACCCTGGCGGTAAGAGACGGCCACTGGGTCTGGACCCTGGGTTTCTTGACCCGCGATCCCGTGCTCAGGGGATACATCAAGCTGAATACCGACATCCCTCCCCACCAGGGGGGATCCATCCAGGGGAAGACCCAGTACGGAATGGGCGCCATGTGGCCCGACATCGGGAACGCCGAAGGCCTCCCCTCTCCCGGGAGGCACGATCTCCTGGGATGGATCGTGGACCAGCACCACAAGAAGGCGGCGGCCAACACGCTGACGGCCTTCGTCTTCCTCCAGAACCGCCGCCTGGCGGCCCCCATCTCCACATCCGCCGGGGAGTGGTTCCTGGGCTTCGGCGGCCCTTTCGCGGCGGTTCCCCCTCTCTGGTCCCCCCTCACAAACGGCACATGGACCGTGCCGGCCCTCTCCATTCCCCCCGGAGCCCGGGCCTTTCTTCTGGGGACGTGGCTCTACGCCCAGGCCGTGGTCTTCGAAACCGATCCCCAGTATAGGCTCATAGGCGCCTCCCTGACCAACATGGTGGCCATGAGCCTCTGAAACTTGCTCAAATCCCCAAGGTCAGAAGCGCCCCGTTGGTGGAATCGAAACCCAGGGGGCCCGGGTTCGAAGTAGACCCGGTCCGGCCCTAGGGCCGGACCAGGTTCTTCTTCACCAAGGACAAGGAGGGGCCC
>CAYQBW010000156.1:0-6571 GCA_964415725.1 uncultured Planctomycetia bacterium | reverse complement strand
CCCAGGGGAAGTCCTGGCTCGCCATGGGTCGGGTTCTCTCGGGGCTCTTCGGAGTCTTCACCGTCCTTTGCGTCTATCTTGCGGGACGGCGGATTCTGGGCCGGGAGAGAGGGCTCTGGGCGGCCTTGCTCTTCGCCCTGGCGCCTTTGGCCGTGGAGAACTCCCGCCTGGCCACGACGGATTCTCTCTGCGCCCTCCTTACGACCCTCTCCCTCTGGCTCGCCGCCGAGGGGGCCTTCCGGGAGAAAGGGGGCAAGTGGCTGATCGGCTCGGGACTGGCCGCCGGGGCGGCGGCGGGGGCCAAATATTTCGGCGGGATCGCCCTCCTGGCGCCCCTTGGGGTGGTCTTTTTCGGCGGCGGGAAGAGACCGGGAAAGACCCGCGCCAAGGAGGCTGGGTGGGTGGTCCTGGCCTGCCTGGCCGGAACGGTCCTCACCATCCCCGGGCTTCTCGCGGACCCGGGCCGATACGCGGCCTGGCTGTTCGGAAAGCACGCCCGGGACGCGGCCTCGGGGTGGGAGTTCTTCCGGGGCCTGCCCCGGGGATGGATCTTCCATCCCCAGGTCACCTTCCGCTGGGCCATGGGCGGGCTGGCGGCGGCCCTCTTCGGGATGGGGGGGCTCCTTGTGCTGTGGATCCGGGACAGGGGGGCCCGCCTGGTCCTTTTGCCTTTTGGCGCGGCCTGGTTCCTGCTCGTCGGATATTCAGGGGTCCTCTACGGAAGGTATTGGCTTCCTTTCCTTCCCCTCTTGTGCCTTGGGGCAGCCTGGGGGTGCATGGAACTGGCGGGCCGTAGAAAAGCGGTGGGGCGGATTCTCCTGGTTCTCCTGGCCGGATGGTCCCTCTACCAGGGACTCCTCCAGGACCAGGCCCTCAAAAAGAAGGACACCCGGATCCTGGCCCACCAGTGGCTGAAAGGGCACGTGACCCTGGGAGGGGGGATCGCCACCCTCTATCCCCTGCGCACCGACCCGGCCGCCACCAGGGCCCTTCTCCGCGAGGTGCGCCGGCGCCCCGGGGTGAAGGAGAAGCTCGCCTTCCTGGACCAGGTCCTGGAGAAGAATCCCTTGGCCCTCTCCCACCTCCTCTGGGATTCGGCCTACCCCGCCCTGGATCCCACTTTCTTCGAACTTCATTCGGTCTCTTTCCAGGGGGAGAAGAAACTCCAGGCCGGCCTGGCGGCCCTGAGAAAGAAAGGCGTCCAGTATTACATCTGGACCTCTTTCAGGGATGGGATGGTCCTGGAGAGGGGAAAGAGAGCATTTCCGGAGAGGACGGCCTTTCTGGCCGCCCTGGAGCGCCTTTGCGGGAAACCCAAGGCCCGCTTCGACCCGGGCCCTCCCGATCCGAGGATCCCCCTGGCCGAGCTGGAGACCCACATCGTCCAGGCCTTCCGGCCCCTCCGGCCCGGCCCGGAGATCCGAATCTACGAAATCCCCCGCTAGCCGCCCGGGGCGGCGGATCCACTCCACGGCGAAAGGCTCCCCTCTTCCGGGGCGTTTTCCTGGGGAATCACTCTTTCCATCCAAGGGAGGAAGACCCGCCTTGAAGCGCCTGGAACCAAGGGATCGACACCCGGAACACCTCCGGAGCCTGGAGGAGCTGGCCGGCGTCCTGGGCCTTCCCTGGGACGGGATCCTCCCCCGGGGCCGGGGGATGGGGAAGGTGGACCTCCAGGTGCTTGGGGAACTCCAGGAGCGGAGGCCGGGTAAGTTGATCCTGGTCACGGCCATGACCCCCACGCCCTTCGGGGAGGGGAAGACGATCACCACCATCGGCCTGGCCATGGCCCTGGAGACCCTGGGATACCGGAGCGCCTGCACCCTGCGGGAGCCTTCCATGGGGCCCCTTTTCGGCGTGAAAGGGGGCGGGACCGGCGGGGGAAAGGCCTGCCTCGTCCCCTCCGACGAGATCAACCTCCACTTCACCGGGGATTTCCACGCCGTGGCCATGGCCCACAACCTGCTGGCCGCCGCCGCGGACCAGGCCCTGTTCAGGGGCGAGGTGGAGGGCCTGGAGCCGGAAGGCGTCACCTGGAAGCGGGTGGTGGACCTGAACGACCGGGCCTTGCGCTACGTGGACGTGCGCCCCGACGGGCGCCGGAAGGGAGGGATTCGTTCCACCGGTTTCGACATCACCGCCGCCTCGGAGGTCATGGCGGTCCTGGCCTTGTCCCGGGATTTCGCCGACTTGAGGCGGAGGCTCGGGAGGATCGTGATCGGAAAGGACAGGAGGGGGCGGCCCGTGACGGCCGAGGAGCTGGGCGCCGCCGGGGCCATGGCGGCCCTGGTCCGGGACGCCCTCCTTCCCAACCTGGTCCAGACCTCCAGCGGAACCCCGGCCTTCGTCCACACCGGCCCTTTCGCCAACATCGCCCACGGTTCCTCGTCCATCCTGGCCGACCAGGTGGCCCTGCATGGCGCGGATTTCGTGGTGACCGAGGCCGGTTTCGGGGCGGAGATGGGGGCGGAAAAGTTCTTCCACATCAAGTGCCGGGCCGGGGGGACCAGGCCCTCGGTGGTGGTGCTCGTGGCCAGTGTCCGGGCCCTGAAGTACCACTCCGGTCGATTCGAGATCCGGCCCGGGGCTCCCCTTCCCCCGGAGATTCTCCGGGAGGACCTGGACGCCCTGGAGAAGGGGGAGCCCAACCTGGAGAAACAGACGGCCAACGCCTCTTCCTTCGGGGCCCCCGTGGTGGTTGCGATCAACCGTTTTCCCACGGACACGGACGCCGAAGTGGACTGCCTGAAGGAGATGGCCCTCTCGGCGGGGGCCGAGGCGGTGGTGGAATCCACTCCTTTCCAGAGGGGAAGCCTGGGGGGCGCGGACCTGGCCCGGGCCTGCGTGGAGGTCCTCCTGGAGGAGGAGCCGCGGGAGCTGGATTTTCTCTTCCCCGGCGGGGCCCCGGTGAAAGAGAAAGTGGAATCCCTGGCCCGGGAATTCTACGGGGCCGCCAGGGTGGATTGGGCTCCCCGGGCCCTGGAGGACCTGGACTGGCTGAACCGGGAAGGCTACGGGAACCTGCCCGTGTGCGTGGCCAAGACCCAGTTTTCCTTGAGCCACGACCCGGCCCTGAAGGGGGCGCCCCGGGGATACGCCTTTCCCGTGCGGGAACTGCGGCTCGCCGCCGGGGCGGGCTTCGTGCTGGTCCTGGCGGGCTCCATCCTCACCATGCCGGGTTTCCCCCCCCGCCCCGCCTTCAAGCGCCTGGATCTCGGCCCGGACGGTTCCCTCCTGGGGTTGGGCTGACAAACTCTTTCAGGGAAGTCCGGAAAAACCGGACTTTCCCCTCAAGGGCCGGGAGGAGGGCGCTCGAAAAGGAAGAGGGCACTCCCAGGAGGAAATCATGCTGGTAGGTTTGGACAAGCAAGAACGCCTGTTCTTCAGGCTCCCCACGGCCTTGGAGGCGACGTATCGGTTCATCCAGGAAGAGCCTTTGGCCGGCGTGGACCGGGCTCCCCGGACAGGCGTGGTGGAGAACCTCTCGGGAGGAGGACTTCTTCTCCGGACGGAAGAGCCGCCCCTGGAGATGGTAGGCGACTTGCTTTCCGGGCGCGTGGCCCTGGCTTTCCACCTGGACCTTCCCGACGGCCCCTTGGACGCCCTGGCCCGGGTGGTCTGGATCGAAGGCGAAGGCCGGCTGGGCTCGGACGTGTGCATGGGCCTGGAATTCCAGGAGATCACCTCCCGGGACAGGGACCGGGTGATCCGGACGGTGATCCAGGCTTTCTCCGGCTGAAAGGGGCTCCTTTTTTCCTGGGGCCCCCTCCCCGAATTTTGCCTTTCCCCGAAGCGCTCCAACCTTTCCTCGAAAAGGCCGTAGAAAGGGGCGCGGAACGCCGGGGGGCTTGCCAGAAGCCGGGCCTCTCGGCCATGCTTTCCCCCGGCAAGAAGACAAGAACCGAGGAAAGGAATGTTTACTTATATCCTCTTGATGTTGCCCTTCATGCTCCTGGCCGGATGGGCCTCCATGCGCGTGAAGGGGACGTTCGCCAAGTACAGCCAGGTCCCGGTCCGGTCCGGGATGAGCGGGGCCGAGACGGCCCGGATGATCCTGGAGGCGGCCGGCGTGCAGGGAGTCCAGATCCGGGAGACCCGGGGGCTCCTTTCGGACCACTACAACCCTGTGAACCGGACGGTGAACCTCTCCAGCGAGGTTCTCCGGGGAAGGAGCGTGGCCGCCGTGGGGGTCGCGGCCCACGAAGTGGGGCACGCCATCCAGCACGCTTACGGATACAAGCCCATGGTGGTCCGGTCGGCCCTGGTGCCCGCCACCAGCCTGGCTTCCCAGCTGGCCTTCCCCATGATCTTTCTGGGTTTCTTCCTCCACATTCCGGGCCTGGCGGTCCTGGCCGTGGCCTGCTACGCCGTGGCCGTGCTCTTCCACCTGGTCACCCTTCCCGTGGAGTTCGACGCCTCCCACAGGGCCATCAAGATCCTGGAGGCCTCTGGGGCGGTGGCCCCCGACGAGATGGTGGGCGTGCGGAAGACCCTCTTCGCCGCGGGGTTCACCTACGTGGCCGCCACCTTGGTGGCCGTGGCGGAGTTGATCTACTGGCTCCTCCTTCTCCAGGGGGAGCGGTAGTTCCCCGGGAATCTCCCCGGCCTCTTCCGGGGGGAGGGCCCTTTCCCGGCCCGCGGGAGAGGGCCCGGGGTCTTCTTCCTTTCCCCTTGCGCCTCCTGGACCTATGATTCTTCTCCCCCTCCCGACCAGGGGAAGGGGTGGGGATTCTCCCCAGGTTTCCGGAACCGGAGGTCAGCAAGTGGACATTCTGCGCTTGGATTACAACTACCTCATGGCCGAGGCCGTGGGGGACGACCAGGGGATCCGCGAGATCGACCTGGACTTCGTCCGCAAGAGGGCCGGGCGGTTCGCCCGGGACATCAGCAGGCAACGCAAGGCCGGGGAGCTGGCCTTTCTCCGCCTTCCCTACGACAGGGCCGTCCAGGACCAGGTGGCCGCCGTGGCCCAGAACGTGAAGGCCCGGTTCCGCAACCTCGTGGTCCTGGGCATCGGGGGCTCCGCTCTCGGGACCTCGGCTCTCCAGCAGGCTCTCCATCCATGGGTCTACAACGTCTATCCCGAAAAAGGCTGTCCCAGGCTTTTCGTCCTGGACAACATCGACCCCCGCTTCGTGGCGGACGTGATGGAGGTCCTGGATCCCTCGGAGACCGCCGTCTGCGTGGTGAGCAAGTCGGGCTCCACCACCGAGACCCTGGCCCAATACATGATCTTCAAGCGCTGGATGGAGGAGGTGGAGGGCCGGGCCTTCAAGGAGCATTTCTTCTTCATCACCGACCCGGAAAAGGGGCCCTTGCGGGAGATCGCCGAGAAGGAGGGCTACGTCTCCTTCCCCGTGCCTCCCGGCGTGGGTGGGCGCTTCTCCGTTCTTTCGGCGGTTGGTCTCTTCCCGGCGGCCTGCGTGGGCCTGGACATCCACGGCATCTGCGAGGGCGCCGCCCGGATGGATTCCATCTGCCGGGTGGACAGCATGGAGGAGAACCCGGCGCTCCTTTACGCGGCTCTCATGTATCTCATGGTGATCCGCAAGAAGAAGAACATCCACGTCCTCCTCTCCTATTCCAACCGCCTGTACGGCCTCACGGACTGGTACCGCCAGCTTCTGGCGGAGTCCCTGGGGAAGCGTTTCGACCTGGACGGCAAGGAGGTCCACGTGGGGCCCACGCCCATCAAGGCCTTGGGGGTTACGGACCAGCACTCCCAGATCCAGCTCTACGTGGAAGGCCCCAAGGACAAGGTGATCACCTTCCTCAAGGTGGAGGACCACGGGGCCAACCTGGTCGTCCCCGAAGGCGTGGAGGATCACCCGGCCTTGAAGTTCCTGGAAGGCCATTCCCTGGCGGAGATCATGGAGGCGGAGCGGGTGGGGACGGAGTTCGCCCTCAAGAAGGCGGGCCGGCCCTCCTGCACCATCACCTTCCCGAGGGTCACCCCTTTTACGGTGGGCCAGTATATCATCCTCAAACAACTGGCGGTCACCGTCATGGGGCGCTACTTCAAGGTGAACCCCTTCGACCAGCCCGGCGTGGAGGAGGGGAAGGCCGCCGCCTTCGCCCTGTTGGGGCGGGAAGGCTACGAGGAAAAGCGCAAGGAGATCCTGGAAGGCCTGGAGAAGGACCTGGACCTCCGGATTTGAGGGGAACCCCTGGAGGGTTTCGCGCGGCGGGGGGTCAGCGGGTCTCCTGGAAGAGAGCGTCCAGGTCCAGCCGGGGGAGGAGGCGGACCAGTTTGCGGGTAAGCTGAACCTCCAGGGCGCGCCGCTCCCCCACAAGATCCAGGTGAATCTTGGGATCGTATCTCAGTCCCGCCAGGATCGCCCGGAGGAGGGGGACCGTCTCTTTCCACTTGCCCTTGGGGGCCTGGAGGAAGACCAGCATCATCCCCCAGTCCCCCGTGGCGGGGGCGGGCCTGCCCGTGGCCAGGAAGGCCAGCCCTTCCACGGGTTTCAGGTGTTTCATGTCCGGGCCGAGCTGGAACTCCAAGTGGGCCGCTGCCAGGCCGGGCTTGATCACTCGGGGTTTTTTCAGGGCGAAACCGGCGGGCTTGGGG
>CAYQBW010000155.1:1965-6572 GCA_964415725.1 uncultured Planctomycetia bacterium | reverse complement strand
GCCCGGAGCAGGGCGGCCAGGGCGCCGGGGATCTTCCAGGGGGGAAGGGCGGGCCTGTGGACCGAGCGGTACCAGGCGGCCGCGGCCGCCCAGTCGCGCAGGCCAGGGATGGGCCTCTCCATCTTTCTCAGGACGGCGGGATCTTCCACGGTGAGGGGCGGCTCCTTCCCCCCGTCCGGGTCCTCCACCCCGAGGCAGGCGTTCATGAAGCGGTACATGGCCTCCCTTCGCGGGCGGCCGTAACCGTGGGGGGCGTCACTGATCATGCAGGCCGTATTGGAGGCCTTCCCGTAGAGGGCCCATACTTTCCTGACCTGCTTGTATTCTTCGTAGGGGAATCGGTAGGTCCAGTCCTTGGAGGAGCTGATGAAGAGGGCCGGCTTGGGGGCGAAGACGGAGAGGAACTCCGTCATGTCCGTGTCCGCGGCGATGCCCGGGGCGTGGTTGCACCAGCAATGGGCCCAGTCCGGGTGGAGGATGCGGGCGAAGTAGCAGGCCATGACCACGGGCACGGCCGCGACGGGGCGGTCGTCTACGGCCATCACGTACATGGTCTGCTGGCCGCCTCCGCTGGCGCCGGTGACCCCGAGCCTCGATGGATCCACGTCCTCCCTGGAGCAGAGGTAGTCCAGGGCCCGGATGTTCTGGAGGGTCATGAGCCCGATGGGGGTCATGCCCGTCTCGAAGTCGGCGGCGTGGATGCTGTCCGTCATAAGCGCGATGTAGCCTTTTTTGGCGAGGGCGATCATCCGGGACTGGCAGACCGGGTGGACGGCGCCGCCGGCCCAATGGCCGTGGGGGTTGAGGATCGCCGGGACCCTTCCCCGGATCCGGGAGGGCAGGTAGAGCCAGCCCGAACCGTAACACCCGGGAAGGATCCGGAAGTAGATCCGGTTCACGGTATAGCTATCCCGGTGGAGGGTGGAGACGATCCTGGCGTCCAGGGGGAGCCTGGGAGGCATGGGGTCCAGGCCGATGTCCCGGAGCACCACCTCCCGGACCCAGGTCCGGCGCCTTTCCCACTCCGCCGGGCTCGCCGTGTGGCTCGGGGGCCGGATGGGGGTCATGAGCCGGAAGTAGGCCCAAAGATTCTTCCTGGCCCGGCCGGGCCCGAAGATCTCGGCCTTCTCGGCCGGGGAAAGGGGAAGGAAATCCCCCGGGTCCAGGCCTTCCGGGACCAGGCGGACCTCGTCCAGCTTCACCCCGTCCTCCCGGTTCCGGATGCGGAGCAGGTGTTTCCCGGCGGGTATGTTCAGGACCCCCGGCAGGGCCGTCCAGTGCCACTTCCTCCACGTATCGTCGGCCAGGATTCCCCGGAGCCGGCCGTCCAGGACGACGAAGAAGCTGTTGCTGTCGGGGTCGCGGAAGGTCACCCGGGCCCAGAGGCGGTAGGTCACGGGGGCCTTGGTCCGGAAGGGGAAATCAACCCAGCCGTTGTCGATGATGGGCCCGGAGAAACCCTTCTTTCCATGCCCCACTCCCTTGGGAAGGACCAGGCACCGGCCGTGGAGGGAACCCGCGTCGGTGACGGCCCGGAAGGGAGGAACGGCGCGCCCTTCCAGGGCGGGAAAGACCAGGACGTCGCCGGGGTTTCCGAGGATCCGGGTTTCCAGGCGGAACCCTCGGCCCGCCTCCCCCGGGCGGACGCGGAGGGTGAGGGTGGATGTCTTTTCCACCAGGGAGGACCACGTCCCCTCTCCTTCCTTTTTCCAGCCCGGCGGCGCCGAGGGGTCCAGGCCGGTTCCGTGGAAGAGGAGGCGGACCCGGCGTCCCGGGGGGACGACGACGCGGGTGCGGACCAGGCCGGTCTTTCCCGGCCGGACCCGGCCGGCGATCCGGTTCATGAAATCGATCCACCCGTCCTTGGCGCGGTTTCCCGTGTGGAGCCAGCGTATGGTCTTCAACGTCTTGCCGTCCACTTCCCACTCCCTTACCCGGCGGGGAACGGCGGGAAGGGAGCGGGCCGGTTCGGTCTCTTTCTCGGCGTCGGGGAGGTATTTCCCCCAGGAGAAGGGACCGAAGAGGTAGATCTCGTGGGGGATGTAGTGCCCGTCGGACTCCCGGGCCAGGGCGGCCCACCGGCGGGCCGCCTCCCCGGCGAGGGCGGCGCATTGTTCGGGAGTTACCTTGTCCGCACCGAAGATACGTTCCGCCAGTGCCGTGGCGGCCCGGATCTGGGCGGCGTAGAAGGAACCCAGGAGGGAAAGGGAGCGAAGATCACGGAGGACGCAATCCAACCTCTCCATCCCGAGCTTCCGGAGCATCTCCCGGTAAGTCTTTTCGCCGCGCCCGGGCGCACCGGAGAGGATCTCCTTCCTGACCAGGGAGGCCGCCCCGGCGGCGTCCCGGGCCCATGCTTCCAGTCGTTTCGCCGTCTCCAGGGGGCCGGGTCTCCCCTTGGGAAGGGGCAGGCCCGCGGCCAGCCGGGCGGTGAACTCGGGGATCCCCACGAGGGAGTCGTCGATGGTGTTGTTGAAGACGTAGTCCTCCAGGCCGTGCCACATTCCCTTGGAGCGGTAGTTCCACCTGGGAACCTCGAAGGACGTGTTCCATCCCCCGATGTTCCCCTCCGGGTACCAGTCTCCGTTCATGTAGTTCCAGTGGAAGGAGGTCACCGCGGGAATGATCCTGCTGGCCGTAACCAGGGCCTTGTAGACCCGGGTCCCCCATTTTTTCCCGTAGCGGGCCGTGAACCTGTCCAGGAAGGGTCCGTCGCCCACGTTCGGGTCGTATCCCGCCCTTCCCCAGACCATCCACCGGAACCAGTTCTTTTCGAAGGTGTATTTCCACTTCTTGTGCCACTTCGCCCCCGGAGCATGGAAACGGTCCGCGCCGGGAACCTCCACCTCGGAGCCCATGAGGAAACCCGCCGAGCCCGCGCAGTTGCGGATGACCGCCGAGGCGAATTCCGGGTCGCCCCAGGCGAACTGGTAGATGTCGTCGTTGCGCAGGTGCCAGAGGAGCCTGTAGGGCCGGCCGGAGGTCTCCAGCCACCGCTTGTCCTTCACGTGGGGCCTGGGGGAGCTGTAGAGGTGCTCGCCGTTGAACTTCAGCGAAAGCAGGACGTCCCCGGGCGGCCGGGCCTTTTTCAGCATCTCCGTGACGGTCTTCGGGGAGGCCTGCCAGTAACGGTGGAGGAAGGTCATCTTCTTTCCCGTCTCCTCCATCGGGCCCAGGTAACACTCCCGGATGAAGTCTTCCCGTTGGGCCTGGCTCAGGCCTCCCATGGCCTCGCCGGCGCAGGTGCCGAAACCGTCGATCTCGGGGTATTCCCTGAGCACCGCCCGGACGCACTCTTTCATGTAGTCCCTCACCAGGGGGCTGTCCACGCCGTGTTGTGCGATCTTGTGGGCCTTGGCGAAGCCCGGGGTGACGTGGATGTTCCAGGTGACCCAGTAGACGTCGATCCCGTGCCGGTGGGCGAGCTTGAAGAGGGCGTGCCAGAAGGCGACGGCCCGGTCCATGGCCTTTCCTTTGAGCAACGCCGCTTCGGGGTATTTCTTGAGGCGCACCATGTTCCCGAAGGGGTGGGAATGCCAGAAACTGACGGCGTTGTAACGGGCGTAGGCCATCATGGAGAAGAAGCGGTCCCAGTAGTCCAGGTCGAAGAACCAGGAGGAGTTCCGGGCGTCTTCCTTGCCGAGGTAGACGTTGCCCCCAAGAGGTGGATTGAACTTGAGAATCCGGTATTTAAGAAAAGGGCTTTCTTCCCCGGGGCGGATCCGCCCGTGGAAGCGGATCTGCTCGGCCGCCTCCAGGAGTCCGTACATCTTTCCCCGCGCACCGGGGGCCTCCACGGTCACTTGATTTCCCTGGACCCGGATTCGGAAACTCTCGGCGGGGCCCGGCCCGGAGGCGACCCGTATCTCCAGGGGCCCGGGGAGATTCCTCCCCGCCTTGGCGACCTCCCCTGCGGCGAAGGAGAGCATGGGCGGCGAGCCGGGCGGGAGGAGGACCTTCACCTGGGAGGGACCGGTGGGGGAAAGGAGGAAAAAGAGGAAAAGGAGGAGGGAGAAACCCTTTACTTTCGCGGTGGAGTAACTCATGGGGAGGCTCCTTTCGGGAGAAGCCTCGGATGTTAACTCCCCTCCCGGCCTCCGGTCAATTCAAGGTCTGCTCCGGGACCGCCCGGGCGGGCTCGGGACCCGGGGAAGCGACCTTCACTTCCACCCGTTCCGGGACCTCTCCGGCCGGTTCCTTGGGCTCGCCCTGGAGGAGAGGGGCGATGGAAAAAGGAAGGAAGGAGGACAGCAGGATGATGCCGGGCCTTGGAGACCTCGCGGGGGGGATTGTAGAGGATGGGAAGAGAAGGCGGAAGCTATGCCAGGGCCTCGGCGATCTCCTTGGACTTGTCTTCCAGGTCCACCAGGAGCTTTCCGATTTCCAGGTCGCTCAGCTTCAGGGTCTGGAAGGCCGGGTGGGTGGCCAGGGAGATGTCCTCCCGGGGGGGACCGCCGTCCAGGCCGAGTTTGCGGACGACTAGATCTCCCGCGAAAAGCAGCCAGGCCAGGTCGTCGTCCGGGGCGGCCTCCTTGGGGGCGTGGTGGTGCCGGACTGCGTGGCAGATGGTGGCGGGGAAATGCCAGGACTCCAGCATTTCCGCGCCC
>CAYQBW010000155.1:0-1955 GCA_964415725.1 uncultured Planctomycetia bacterium | reverse complement strand
GGGCCGTGAGAAGCTCTTTCAAGGTGTTCTCGGGCAGGGAGGCCACGGTGGGGTCCTTTTTGCCCAGGCCGTGGAGGACCTGGATGATGAAGGCCGACCCGATGTCGTGGACCAGGCCCGCGAGGAAAGCTTCTTCCGGGTTGGCGTGTCCGCAGGCCCGGGCGATCTCCCTGCAGGCCGTTCCCGAGGCGACGGCGTTCTTCCAAAGGTATTCCAGCTCTTTCCTGAGGTGCCCTTGGACGCCCTTGTAGGCGTTCTTGATTCCCACTGCCAGGGCCAGGTCCTTGACCCGGGCGAAGCCCAGGCGCATGAAAGCCTCCGGGAGGGTGTGAATCTCCTTCATCCCGGCGAAGAAGGAGGAGTTGACCATCTTGATGATCCGGGCGGCCAGGGCCGGGTCCTGGCGGACGATGGCCTCGAGCCGGGCCGGGGTGCAGTCCGGGTCCTGGGTGGCGGCGACGACCTTCTGGGCCGTGGAGGGAAGGGTGGGGAGTCCCACCCCCTTCTGGATGAGGTGCCTCACCACGTCCAGGAGGGAGGCTTTTCCGTTCTTGGTCTTGATCCCTTTTTCCATTTTCAATCAACCGTTTCCGACTGGATGAAGTTTCCCTCCCTCAGACCGTATCCCCCGTCAACCTGAGGATCTCCGCGACGGGCCTGGGCTTCATGGATGGAGGCGCTTTCAAGACCACTTCTCCGAGAGTGGTCAGGCCCTGGACGGCCTTGGCGATGCCCGCCTCCTGCAGTGTGACAAGTCCGGATTTCTCGATACTGAGTTTACGGATCTTGAAGGAGGACATTCTTCCCAGGATGGCTTCTTTCACGGCTTCGTCAAGGACGAGCAGTTCGTAGATCGCCGTCCGCCCCCGGAAACCGGTGTGGTGGCAATGTTCGCAGCCTCGGCCCCGGTAGAGCTGGAAACCGGCCAGGGAGGCCGGGTCCAGGTTGAGCATGGCCAGGTCCTTGGGGTCGGGCTGGACGGGGACCTTGCAGTTTTCGCAGATCCGCCTAACCAGCCTCTGGGCGACCACGCAGATGACCGTCGAGGAGATGAGGAAGGCCTCGATCTCCATGTTGAGGAGGCGGAGAATGCCTCCTACCGAGTCCTCGGTATGAAACGTTGTGAAGACCTTGTGTCCCGTGAGCGCGGCCTGGATGGCCGTCTCCGCCGAGGGCCGGTCCCGGATCTCGCCCAGGACGATGATGTCCGGGTCCTGGCGCACCACGGCCTTGAGGGTGTCCTCGAAGGTAAGCCCGATCTTGGGGTTGATGGAGCACTGCATGATCCCCTCGATCTGGTACTCCACCGGGTCCTCGGCTGTAATGATCTTGACGCCCATCTCGTTGACGGCGTCGATGGAGCTGTAGAGGGTGGTGGTCTTCCCGCTGCCCGTTGGGCCCGTGATGACCACCACTCCCGCCGGGACCCGCAGGACGAAATCCTGGTAGCTCTCCATGATCTTGGGGGGCATTCCCAGCTCGTCCAGGAGGAGGAGGCCCGACTGCTTGTTGAGGATCCGCATCACCAGGTTCTGGCCGTTGACCGTCACGTAGGTGGAGACCCGCATGTCCAGTTCCTGGCCGTCCACGGTGCACCGGAACCTCCCGTCCTGGTGGCGCCTGTGCTCTGCGATGTCCAGGTCGGCCAGGATCTTCAGGCGGGTGATGAGCCTTTGCTCCATCTCCTTGGGAAGATCGGTCCGGTGGATGAGGACGCCGTCGATCCGGTAGCGGAGCCTGAGCCGGTCCGTGAGGGGTTCCAGGTGGATGTCGCTCGCCCCCATGCGCACGCCTTCGCTGATGATGTAGTCGGCGAGCTCAATGATCCTCCCTTCCGCATCCACGCCTCGCCCGGAATAGGTGCCGCCCACCTTGAGGTCCGAATACTCCTTCAGTGTGCGGTCGATGCTGTCCTTGGCTCCCAGCGCGAAGGCCACGGGGCCGCCGGCGGCCCC
>CAYQBW010000154.1:0-6583 GCA_964415725.1 uncultured Planctomycetia bacterium | reverse complement strand
GGGAGGGAGGGGCAGAAAAAGAGGATCTTCAAGGGATTCGCCACGAAGGTCCAGCCTACCCGAATGTCTCACTGAGGCAACCCGTTGTCTCACTTCCTGTCTCACGAAGAGCCCAGAGACAGGGCGGTCCGGCGGGCCAGGTTCCAGAGATTGATCCCCTCCAGGTTCGCGAGAAGGACGACGGCCGTCTTTTTCCGGGGAAGGATATAGAGCACCGTGCTGGTCCCGGGCTGGCCGCCCGTGTGGCCCACTTCCTTGCGGCCCTTCCACATCCTCACCCGAAAGCCCATTCCGTAACCTGTCTCCTTCCCGTCCCTGGTCTTCTGGGAGGTCCAGGCCTTCTGGAGGGCGCCCTTGGAAAGAAGTCTTCCCGCCAGCAGGGCCCCGGCGAAACGGGCCAGATCTTCCGCCGTCGAGAGGAGCCCCCCGCCGGGAACCTTGTTGGAGGTGTCGGCGAGCCGGCAGTTCCAGAGCCGGCCCGACTTGTCCCGCCTGTAGCCCCGGGCCCGCCGGGAGATCAGGGCCTGCTGGTCGTCCAGGAAGGTCCGGAACATGCCGGAAGGCTCCAGGACCAGGTCCCAGAGGGCCTGGAAATAGGGCTTCCCCCAGGCGGTCTCCACGGCACGGCCCAGGAGGCTGAAGCCGTAGGTGGTGTAGGAATACTTGGTTCCGGGTTCAAAAAGGAGGCGATCCTTCTCGAAGAGGGCGAGGCTGGAAGCCAAGTCCGCAAAGTGCCGGACCAGGAAGATCTCCCCCCTCTTGTAGTGGCGGATCCCCGCCAGGTGGCCGAGGAGCAGGCGGGGAGTAACGGTCCAGCGCTTTTTTGGAAAGGAAGGGACGTAACGCCGGATGTCCGCGTCCAGGTCGATCTTTCCCCTCTCCCACAGCCGCAACAGGGCCGCGGCGGTGAGGCTCTTGGAGATGGAGGCGATCCGGAAGACCGTCCCGGGCGTCACGGGCACCCCGTTCTCCACGTCGGCCAGACCGAAGCCCCTCTTCCAGGCAACCTTCCCCTTCCAGAGGACCGCCGCCGAAAGCCCCGGGATCCCCCTTGCAGCCCTTTCCCTCCGGAGCAGGGCGTCCGGTTTCTTTCCCACCCCCGGATCCAGGCCCTTGCCGGGAGGTTTCCCCGGCGCCGCGGGGGAAGCGCAAAGGAGGAGGACTAGGGAAAAAAGGAAGCCCTCTTTTATCCTCACTTGACGTACCAGATCTCTTTCTGGGGGTGGGAGAGGAAGCGGCCGCCCTTTGGGGTGACGACGATGATGTCCTCCAGGGTGGCCACCCCGTAGCCCTCCACGGTGATCCTGGGCTCGATGGTGTAGACCTGGTTCTCCTCGATCTTCATGCGGGGGATCTCGCCGTAGCGCTCCCATTCCGGGGCGAGGAGGGCGGCGCCGTCGTGGGTGGACCGCCCCACCTGGTGGCCCGTGGCGTGGGGATACTCGGGATATCCCCTGTCCGTGATATAGGTCCGGACCAGGGTGTCCACCTCCAGGCCCGTCATGCCCGGCCGGATCTTCTCGGCGCCGAGCTGGATGGACTCCACGATGGTGTCGAAGGCCTTCCGGACCTCAACGGGCGCCTCGGTCTCTCCCGGCCGCAGGAAATACCAGGTCCTCTGCAGGTCCGAGCAGAAGCCGTCCTTTTTCACGCCGAAATCGATGTTCATCACGTGGCCCGGCTCGATCTTCCGGTCCGTGGGGCCGCAGTGGGCGCCGGCCGACTCGGGGCCCGTGAAGACCGCCGGGCACTCGGAACGATCCCAGGCCGTCTCCACGCCGGCCTCGTCCACGAGATTCAGGATGAAGGCCGCCACCTCCTTCTCGCTGAGCCCGGGCCGGAGCATCTCCGTGACCTTGTCGAAGATCTCCTCGGTGAGATCGATGGCCGCCTGGATCCTCTTCTGCTCGGCCTTCGTCTTCCTTCCTCTCAGGGCCGCGATCAGGCTCTCCGAGGTGACCCACCTCTCCATCCAACCCGTTCCCTCCAGGTAGCGTTCCAGGAGCTGATACATTCCGTAGGTGAGGCCGTCGGACATGTAGTCGTTGGTGGATACGTTCAAGGCGAAACGCCTGGGCTTCACCTCGTCGAAGAGCCTTCTCAGCTCTTCGCCTATCCCGGTCACGTAGGAGCGCACCTCCGTAAACACTCCAAGTTCCTCGAACTTGGTCTTGTCCAGGTTTCCCACGATCGCCACGGCCTTCCCGTCCCTCGTATAGGCGAAGGCGGACTGCCACGTGCAGTGTGTCCCCACCACGAGCTCCATGGCGGGATCGGCCATGGCGGCGCTCTCCCTCACGAAGATGAGCCACATGTCCAGGTCGAATTCGGGAAGGAGTTGGAGGGTCTGCTGAATCTTCTCGCGGATCACGGCCGCCTCCCTGAAGGTTGGAAAAAAGCCCTCCCCCACCGCGGGGGAGGAAAGTCGAGCATACATGCGGGGACCGGGCGCATCACCCCTCCACCTCGCCCCAGCCGCTCTTCCTGGCGTGGAAGTAGAACCAGACGATTCCCAGGATGGAGACCAGGCCCACGGCGCCCATGTAGATCCAGAATTTCTGGGGATCGTAGGTGTCCCAGAGAAGGCGCGTCACCTGGTCCGAGTGGGCGAACCCCTTCTTCTCGGTGATCAATGGGATCATGGCCTGGGGATCGGCGTGCTCCAGCAGGCCCCTGGGAAAGTGGAACTGGGTCACCAGGTATTCCCGGGCCAGGCTCGCCTTCTTGCTCAAGGCGTCGAAGAGGGGACCGGCCAGGAGGTTGCCCCCGGCCCAGCCGATGGCGAAGGGCATGTTCGAGTAGCCCATGTAGAGGGCCTTCTTGTCGGGCGGCGCGATGAGCCCGATAAACTCGCTGAACTTGGGGGAACAGGTCATCTCGCCCACGGAGAAGACGAAGATCATGAGACAGGCCAGGGAGCCGTTGGGGGAGAACCCGGCGCCCATGAAGCCGACGAGGGAGATGACCATCCCCAGGATGAGGGCGGCCATGGGGGGAAGAAGCCCGGTGAAGGCCGCAATGGGGATCATGAAGAGGATGATGGAGAAGGTGTCGATGTTCATGATCATCTCGGCCTTGGTCTGGCCCACCCGGTCCTCCCTCAGGTGCACCTTGCGGACCCGACGGGGCATGGGCTCCGCCTTCCCCCCCTTCTTCAAGGGCGCCAGGCACTTTCCGAGGCCGGCGGAAAGGACCTCCCCCCGCTCGCCCGCTGCCTTTACGCCTAGAGGGAATCCATTCTCCAGGGCGATCACCCGGGCCAGGTAGAGGGAACTCCAGAGGGTCGCCGCCTTGGCCCGGGCTTCCCCTTTCTTCTTCTTCCCCCCCGCTTCGGCCTTTTCCAGGCCCTCCAGGGCCTTGGGGTCCAGGATGGAAGGCAGGAGCTTCCCCTGGGGAGCCCCGGGGGGAAGGGAAACGGAAAGGGAGACATCCCCGGCCTTGCCCACCGAGGCCGAGAACCGGACCGCGCCCTTTCCGGGAAGGGCCGCCGCGGCGCTCTTCACCATGTGTTCCGCCAGGGACTTCACGTCCCTCTTCAGGGCGAGGACGGTTGGTTTCCCCTGAACCGCCACTCGGACCTCGACGCCCTTCTTCTTCAAGGGGAGCTGAAAATCCTTGCCCCAATCGGGAAGGACCTTGGCCAGGTCGATCCGTTCCAGCTTGGGGGCCTCGTAGACCGTCCCCTTTCCCACGAGGGGAATGGCCTGGAAGTAAGGGGCCACGTCCTTCGTGTTCATCCACTCGTCCACGAAGTTGGGGAAGGTGTCGAAGAGCTGCATGAACATGAACCAGAAACCCGAGAAGATGAGAAGGAAGACCACCAGGTGGGCGTCCTTGAACATGGTCCCCATGGAGTCGAGAAAGACCTCCAGGGGCCCCTTGGAGATCCCTTCCTCCCCCGGGGCCTCCCTCTTTTCCGGTTCCTGGTAGAGAAGGAAGGCCGGGATGAAGTTCAAGGCCGTGACGAAGGCGGCCACGAAAAAGACATAACGGAAATGGGTGTCCCCTCGAACGCTCGCGGCCAGGATTGGGGCGATGAAGCCCCCGATGTTCACGACCAGGTAGAAGACCCCCCAGGCAACGGAGGAGTTGGAGGGGTTGGTCGTCCTGGCGATGGTCCCCTGGACGGGGGGCTTGAAGACGGCCGTCCCGAGCCCCACGAGACAGCCTGCGACGAAAAAGTCCCAGAACCCCCTCGAGAGGCCCATGAGGGAATATCCGCAGATGTTGATGAGAAAGGCCACGGCCAGGCTCTTCCTGTAACCGTAGCGCTCCGTGTAGCCCCCGCTCACCATGGGCACCAGGCACTGGATGAGGGCCCATACCGTGAAGATCACGCTCTTCTCGGTGTAGGAGAGTCCCAGCCCGCCCCGGTAGGACCCCACGACCAGGTAGAGGGGCGCGATGGCCCGGGTGCTGAAGAAGGCCAGTCTCTCCAGGATCTCCATGAAGTTGGAGATCCAGAAGTTGAAGGGAAGGGCGGCGATCATGGCGAGGCGGGCGCCGAGGCCGTTCTTTTCTTGCACGAAGACCTCCTGGGGGACCGGGAGAAAGGGCGGTAAAGGGACCGATTTTCCCCTTGTCCCTCCCGCTGGGTCAAGAAAGGCTCCCTACCTGCAAGCCTCCAGGAGCTTCTTCAGGGTCTCCCTTTCCGGAAGATCGGGGTCCTTCAAAGCCTTCTCCAGGTGGACCGCCGCGTCCTTTTTCATTCCGGCCCTGAAGAGGGCCACCCCCAGCATGGCCTCCCACGTGGAAGGGGGGTTCTTCTCTGCCTTCACCAGTTCCTCCAGGAGCCGGATGCCCTTGCGGTGCCCCTCCTCCCCGGGCCCTTCCAGGAGGGCCCGGGCCACCCGGAAGCGTGCTTGCGGTGTGGCGCGATCCCCCGCCCCCTGGAGCCCGATAAGGGCCTTCTCCGCGAGAGCGGGATCGCCCTTGAGCTTGTAGAGGAAGGCCGCGGAAAGAGCCATGGTGAGGGAGTCCTCGGGGGTGGGAAAGGGTAGGTCCTGGGCGAGAGAAAGGGCCTTTCCGTATTCCCCCTCCTCCAGGAGGACCCGGGCGAGGAGCCCCTTGGCGTCGTCCCTGCCGGGATCCAGGGCCAGGGCCTTCTTCAGGAGAACCCGGCACTTCTGGAGGTTGTCCTTCCGGTTTCCCGCCCCCGAGGCTTGAAGGGCCCGGGCCTGCTTTACGAGCTTCGCCGCTTCCTCGGCCTTCTCGTTTCCGCAGGAGAGCATGAACACCGCGGCCGCCGCGGCGGACAAGGAAAGGACACGGTTCCATTTCATTTCACGGAGCTCCCGTTTTTCAGGGGCCTTCCAAAAGGCTCCCTGGAAAAGGCCGGTTCCCCCCCGGCTTCCCGCCGGAAGGCCACCCGGCCCCGCAGGACCGTCGCCACGGGCCACCCCCGGAGGACCCTTCCCTCGTAAGGGCTGTAGTCCGCCCGGGAGGGCAGTTCGGCCGCGCGGACCCGGCGTTCCAGGTCCGGTTCGACAAGGGCCAGGTCCCCGTCCTTCCCCAAGTCCAGGGACCCTTTTTCTTTCAACCCATGGATCCTGGCCGGCGCCCCTGCGGCGGCGTCCACGGCCCGCTCCAGGTCCAGGACACCCTGGTTCACCAGGTCCAGCAGAAGGGGCCAGAAGAGATCCACCGAGGGGATTCCCGAAGGGGCCTGGGCGTAGGGCCGCTCCTTCTCTTCCCTGAAATGGGGCGCGTGGTCCGTGGACCAGGCATGGATCGCCCCCGAGGAAAGGGCCTTTCTCAGGGCCTCCCGGTCCCGGGGCCCGTGGATCCCGGGGTTCACCTTGAGGAGGTTGCCCAGGTCTTTCGCGTCGCCCGCCTCGAAATAGAGGTAATGGGGACAGGTGGAGGCCGAAACGGAAAGGCCCTCTTCCCGGGCCGCTTCCACAAGTTCCACCCCCCTTGCCGTGGAGAGGTGGAAGACATGGAGATCCACCCCCGTCTCCCGGACCAGTTCCAGAAGAGCCGCCACGCTCACCCACTCCGCCACGGGAGGCCTGGCCCTGGTTCCGTGCTCCTCAGGGCCTAGTTCTTCCGCCGGCGGGGCGGCGGCCAGGATTCCCGGGTCCTCGCAGTGGGCCACCACCTGGACCCCGGCCCGGGCCGCGCCTTGGAGCAGCTTCCGGAGGGAGCCGTAGTCCCCGGCGGCGGTCATCCCCGTGGACCCTCCGGCGAAAAGCTTGAAGGCCGTGCAGTAGGGGGCCATCTCCGGGAGGCGCTCCAGCGAGGCGGGGACCAGGTTCCCGTAGATGCCGAAATCGGTCCAGGCCTTCTCCCCCACGATCTCCAGCTTGGCCCTGCAGGAAGCCCGGTCCACAAGAAGGGGGGGATTGTTCTGCACCTCCAGCACGCAGGTCACGCCCCCGTGGAGGGCGCCCCGGGTCCCCGTGAAATACCCCTCTTTCTCCTCCATCCCCGGTTCCCGGAAGTGAACGTGGTTGTCGATTCCCCCAGGCAGGACCAGAAGGCCCGAGGCGTCCAGGATCTCCACTCCCTTGGGGGGAGGAAAGTCGCCGATCCTCGCGATCTTCCCCTCCCGCACCAGGAGGTCCTCCCGCTCCTCCCGGCC
>CAYQBW010000153.1:0-6589 GCA_964415725.1 uncultured Planctomycetia bacterium | reverse complement strand
TGGGCGTGGACTTCTCCAATGCCGTGGGGCTCTATTTCGCTCGTTGAGGGAAGAAACCGGGGCCGCCTTCGGGCCCCGGCCTTCAGCGCTTCCCGCCGAGGGAGAGCAGGAACTCCGCGTTGTTCTCGGTTTTGCGCATCTTCTCCACCAGGAGCTCCATGGCCTCCACGGGGTTCATCTCGGAGAGGACCTTCCGGAGCACGTAGACCCGCCGGAGCTCCTCGGGAGAGAGGAGGAGGTCTTCCTTTCGTGTCCCGGAGCGGCTGATGTCGATGGCGGGCCAGATGCGGCGGTCCGCCAGGGCCCGGTCCAGGTGGAGTTCCATGTTGCCCGTGCCCTTGAATTCCTCGAAGATCACCTCGTCCATCCTGGAACCCGTCTCGATCAGCGCCGTGGCGATGATGGTCAGGGACCCGCCGTTTTCCACCTTCCTGGCGGCGCCGAAGAAACGCTTGGGCTTCTGGAGGGCCGTGGCGTCCACTCCTCCCGACAGGATCCTTCCCGAGTGGGGGGCCTCGGTGTTGTAGGCCCGGGAGAGGCGGGTGATGGAATCCAGCAGGATCACCACGTCCTTGCCGTATTCCACCATTCTCTTGGCCTTCTCCAGGACCATTTCCGCCACCTGGATGTGCCGGGAGGCGGGCTCGTCGAAGGTGGAGGAGACCACTTCCCTCCTTTCGGAGAGAATGGACCGTTTGAAGTCCGTTACTTCCTCGGGACGCTCGTCGATAAGGAGGACGATCACGTAGGCCTCGGGAAGGTTGGTGAGGATGGAGTTCGCCATCTTCTGGAGGATGATGGTCTTTCCGGCCCGGGGAGGCGAGACGATCAGGCCCCTCTGCCCCTTCCCCACCGGCGTGATCAGGTCCATGATGCGCATCTCGATGTTTTCCTTTGTCGTCTCCAGGATGATGCGCTCGTTGGGAAAGATCGGGGTGAGCTCGTCGAAGGGAACCTTCTCGAAGATTGCTTCGGGGGCCTCGTAGTTGATGGCCTCCACCTTCAGAATGGCGAAATACTTCTCTCCCTCCTTGGGCGGGCGCACCTGGCCCTGGACGATGGCCCCGGTTTTCAATCCGAAACGGCGGATCTGGGAGGGGGAGACGTAGATGTCGTCCGGCCCGGGGAGGTAATTGGATTCGGGGGAGCGGAGGAAACCGAACCCGTCGGGAAGGACCTCGAGGACCCCTTCACCCCAGGCCATCCCGGTCCGCTTGACCCTCTCCTTCATGATCTTGAAGATGAGGTCTTGTTTCTTGAGGCCCGAAACCTCGGGGATCTTTTCCTTCCGGGCCAGCTCGAGGAGTTCCTGGACCGTCATCTTCTGGAGGGCGCTGATCTGCTGCTCTCCCTTCTTGATCTCCTCGTACTTGGCGTTGAGGGCCTGTTCTTCGGGGGAGAGTTCCTCTTCCTCCCATTCTTCGTCTTCTTCTGCCTCCTCCAGCTCTTCTTCGCCCTGGAATTCCTTTTCTTCCTCTTCCGGCTCTTCCGGTTCGGGTTCCAGCTGGAATCCTTCCGGGATCCGGTCTTCAGGGTCCTCCGGGGAGGGTTTGCTCTTTCTGGCCATGGTTCAAGCTCCGGTGCGATCTGGGGTAGGGAGACGGGCCGACAGGTTCTCTACCGGGAAAAGACCTCGAACCCCACGGAAAGGGCGATCGGGAAGGGAGGAAGTGGAGGGAGAGGCGGATTTTCGTCCCCTTTCGGCTCAGGGATCCGGTCCACCCCATCCCCACCTCCCAAGTAGGTCGAGAACCTGCTTGCGAGTCTCGTCAAGGGAACCGCTGTTGTTCAGGATATAGTCGGCCTTGGCCCTCTTGGTTTCCAGGGGCAACTGGGTTTTTTCCCGCCTTCCCCTCTCTCCCGGGGACCATCCCCGGAGAAGGGCCCGTTTTTCCCGGGCTCTTTCAGGTGTCTCGATGAAAACCAGGACGTCGCACTCCCCGTCCAGGCCTGTTTCCAGAAGGAGGGGGACATCCAGGACCACCAGGTTGGGGCCTTTTCTGAGGCGGGAAAGCTCCTCCTCGATCCAAGCCAGGACCTTGGGGTGGACCAGGGCCTCCAGGGACCTCCGTGCCTCTTCCGATTGGAACACTTTTTGTGCCAAAGCCTTACGGTCAATCTTTCCCTGGGGGTCCAACACGCCGGGACCCAGCTTTTCCTCCACCTGGGCCGCCACCTCCGGCTGGTCCAGGACGGACTGGGCCATCTTGTCCGCGTCCAGAACGCAGGCGCCGGCCTCTTCGAAAAGCCGGGCCACGGCGCTCTTTCCCGAGGCCACTCCTCCCAGGAGCCCCAGGACCAAGGCCTTCCGGCTGGACTTTCCGGGGGAGGGAGGGGCGCTTTTTTCTCGCATGGGCTTCTTAAAGGAGAAACTTCTTTCTTCCCGGCCACTTTAGCTGAAACAGGCTCCTTTTTCCCGGCCGGGGGGCGAATGTTCCTTGACCCCCTTCCGGGAAGGAGGCTAGACTCACCGTTCCGTGTCTTCCGTCCGCCTTTGGATCGGGGAGGGTGCCAGAAGTGGGACCCCGCCAGGGGCGGAAAAACCGACAGGGTCCCCAGGAGCCGCGCTCCGGGCCCACGAGATCAGGAGTTGCAGCATGATCAGGCGCTCGCGCGGGATTGCGCACATCAACATCATGTGGTTCATCGTGATGGTGATCCTTTTCCTTGCCGGTGTAGGGTTCGCCTACATCCAGATGCAGGAAGTGGCCCGCCTGACCGACGAAAACCAACAGCTCCAGGACCAGGCCCAGAAGGCCCAGCAGAAGCTCCTGGCCGCCTACGACCAGACCCTCAAGATCAGCATCCCCGTCGGGTTCCGGGGCGCCGGCGCCGGCGCCTACACCCAGCCCGACCTGGTGCGCCAGAAGGTCCAGGAACTCCGGGACCTGGTGGGGGCGGGGCCGTCGGTGAAGACCCTCCAGGAGGTTCTCCCCAAGATGGTGAACCTCATCGCCGCCCAGAAGAACCGGATCAAGGAACTCGAGACGGCCGTGGCCGCCGCCGAGGCCGCAAGGGACAAGGCCCGGCAGGCCACCCGGGACGTCCAGGCCAGGTTGAACCAGGAGATCGCCCAGCTCCGGGCCCAAATGGCCGACACCGAGAGCAATCTCCGCAGCACGATCAAGGCCAAGGACGAGTCCAACAGCACCCTGCGCTCCGATGTGCGCAAGAAGACCCAGGAACTGGCCAAGGCCAAGGAAGCCTGGGCCCAGGAGCGGGCCAAGCTGGTCCAGGAGAAGGAACAGCTCCGGATCCGGAACGAGAGGGCCCGGGACAAGCTGGCCCTGATCGGAAACCCCGACAAGATCGACGGCAAGATCATTTCCGTCTCGGTGAAGCTGAACCGGGCCTTCATCAACCTGGGGCGCAAGCAGATGGTGCGGCCCGGGATGTCCTTCGAGGTGCTGGAACCCCGGGGCAACACCTATGTCCACAAGGCCTGGGCCAAGGTTCTTACGGTGGACAACGAAACCTCCGAGGTGGCCATCCGCGACCTGGTGGATCCCTATGACCCCGTGGCCGTGGGGGATGTCATCCGCAACCAGCTCTACGACCCGGACGTGCGGTTCAACTTCGTCCTCCTGGGCCGGTTCGTGGACCCCCTCACCAAGGGAACGATCAAGCGGATCCTGGAGGAGATGGGGAACACCGTCTCCGATCACGTGACGGCCGAGACGGACTACCTCATCCTGGGCCGCCAGCCCATCGGGGAAGGGGCCACCCCCTTGGAGCAAACCAAGGATTACGCCAAGGCCATGCAGCTCAGCATCAACGTGGTGCCCCTCAAGAAAATCCGCCCTTACCTTCAGCTTTGATCCCGGTCCGGGGATTTCATGGGTTCCGGGCCTCTGGCTGGGCCTTTCTAGACTCGTGAACCCTCCCGGCCAGGATCCGGTCGTCCGGCCGTCCGCGGCCCCGGGAACCCCGGGGTGGGACGGCCGGATTCGCATGGGGAGACACGGTCCCGCTTCTACGCCGCCTGCGCGCGGGGGGGAGCCATGGAGGACGAGAACATCGAAGAAGAACGAAAGCGCATGAAAAAGATGACCCTGGCGCAGCACCTGGAAGAGCTGCGTTTCAGGATCATCGTGTCCCTGGTCGCCACGGTTCTCGGCTCCACGGCCTTTCTTGTCAGCGGCTCCCTCCCCTTGAAGATCGCCATGGAGCCCTACCTGCGCACCTGGAGCTGGCTCGCCCGGGACTGGATGAACCGCCTGGAGGAGGGCCACCAAAAGAAGACCCTTCCACCTTCCCAGGAAGAGGTCTACCGGTGGGTCTTCGGCGTGGAGGACCCGGTCACCAAGAAGCGCGTGGGGGGCCACAAGGAGGAGATCCTGGACGGCAAGGTGAGCGACGGGATCATGAAGGCCAAGGGCTTTCTCTATCCCCGCAGGCTCGCCCAGTTGGGTCCCATCGAATACATCGTGGCCTGGATGAAGGTGGCCTTGATCTTCGGCCTGGTGCTTGCCTCGCCGGTGGTCTTTCTGCAGATGTGGAAGTTCATCGGCGCCGGGCTCTACAAGCGGGAGAAGCGCCTGGTGATGCGCTATTTTCCCTTTACGGTGGGGCTTTTTCTCGCGGGGGCCTGCTTCGCCTTCTTCTTCATGATTCCCTTCGCCCTCTACTTCCTGGCCCGCTTCTCCGACCCGGAGCTTGTGAACCAGACCTATACGATCAAGGCCTATTTCAGCTTCTTCTTCACCGTGACCCTGGCCATGTCCCTGGTCTTCCAGCTCCCGGTGGTCATGGTGGGCGTGGCCAAGGTGGGCCTGATGAAGGCGTCCTCCATGGCAAGCAAGCGCAAGGCATTCATCCTGGGGGCCTTCATCTTCGGGGCGATCATGACTCCCCCCGATCCCTTCACCCAGATCTTCATGGCCGTCCCCATCATCCTCTTGTTCGAAATCGGCTTGTTCCTGGCCCGGGGCGTGGAGAAGAGGCGGGAACAGGCGAAGGAAGGAGCGCCGGCATGAGAATCGGACTGGTCGGTTGGCCCGGAGCGGGCATGACCACTCTCTTCCGGGCCCTGGGAGGGAAGGCCCAGCAGGGCCACAAGGGCGGGACCCGGGCCGACTCCTGGCCCCTGGTGAGCCTGGACGTCCCCGATCCCAGGCTGGAATGGCTGCGGGACCTCTGGAAACCCAAAAAGTATACCCCGGCCCGGATCGAGTTCGTGGACTTCCCGGGCATCCCCCCGGCCCGGGAAAAGGGGCGGGGAGAACTGATGGCCGCCGTCAGGGACACCGACGGGCTCTGCCTGGTGGTCCGGGACTTCCAGGATCCCTCCTACCCCTACGAGCGGCCCGAGCCCGACCCGGAGGGGGACCTGGCCTCCCTGAAATCGGAACTCCTCTTCGGCGACTACGCCGCCGTGGAGTCCAGGATCGAGAAGCTCAGGGAGAAGGTGAAGAAGCCTTCCAAGACCAGGGAGAGGGAAGAGAAGGAACTCAGGCTCCTGGAGCGGTGCCTTCCCGCCCTGGAGGAAGGCAGGCCCTTGCGGGAAGTGGAGATGAACGACTCCGAGCGGGCCCTTCTCTCGGGTTTCCGCTTCGCCTCGGAAAAACCCATGATCGAGATCCTGAACGTCTCCGAGGACCGGCTGGGCGGGGAGCTTCCGGAAAACGCCTGCTGCGCCCGCCTGGAAGCGGAGATCGCCGAACTCTCCCTGGAGGAGAGGAAGGAGTTTCTCAAGGATTACGGGATCGAGGAACCCTTCCGGGACCGGCTCATCCGGATGGGCTACGAGGCCCTGGGGCTCCTCTCTTTTTTCACCATGGGCGAGGACGAGGTGAGGGCCTGGACCATCCGGGCCGGCGACGACGCCGTCACGGCGGCGGGGAAGATCCATACGGACCTGGCCAGGGGCTTCATCCGGGCCGAGGTGATCTCCTGGGAGGATCTCCGCCGGGCGGGGAGCGTCCGGGAGGCCAAGGCCCGGGGGCTCTTCCGCGTGGAAGGGCGGGACTACAAGGTCCGGGACGGCGACATCCTGAACATCCGGTTCAGCGTCTGAGGCGCGGAGATGAGAGCCTTCATCCTGGCCGTGGGGGACGAGCTTCTTTCCGGGGCCGTGGCGGACACCGACTCCTCCTGGCTCGCCGGGAAACTCCTGGAGGAGCGGGGAATCCGGGTGGAAGGGATCCGGGTCTGCGGGGACGCCCTGGAGGAGGTCCGGGAGGCCCTGGAGAGCTGCGCCCGTGGGCGGGATCTCCTCCTGGTGACGGGGGGGCTGGGCCCCACAGAAGACGACCGGGTCCGGGAGGCCCTGGCCGTTCTTTCCTCGGTTCCCCTGGAGGCGGACGGGAAGGCCCTGGAGAGGCTCAAGGCGCGGATCCGGGAGAGGGGAATCGCCTGGTCCGAGTCCATGGCCCGCCAGGTCCGGGTGCCCAAGGGCTTCCGGCCCCTGGCCAACCCGGTGGGCCAGGCCCTGGGGCTGGAAGGGAGGATCGGAGACTGCCGGGTCTTCGCCCTGCCCGGGGTGCCTTCGGAGATGAAGGCCATGTTCGCCGAACAGGTCCTGCCCGGGATTCCTCGTGCCGGAGCGCATGCTTTGCTGGTGCTTACCGCCGCCGGAGAGCCGGAAGCC